>NZ_JBIMJO010000017.1:0-60938 GCF_043674095.1 Streptococcus sp. A25 | reverse complement strand
ATTCTATCAGCTAAAGAGTCAATTGTCAATAAGGAAAATTGGGTTTTAAGCAAAAAAGAAGACCAAGAGGTCCTCTCGTGAATGTAGCTGTTCATCAGCCCACTACAATTGACATAGACAAAAAAGACGCCTGAAGGCGTCCTGGTTAGCAATTATGCATTGCCACCGTTTTTCTTGATAATTTCGTCTTGTACAGATTTTGGTACATCTTCGTAGTGGTCAAATACCATCATGAAGGTACCGCGACCTTGTGTTGCTGAACGAAGAACAGTTGCGTAACCGAACATTTCAGCAAGTGGCACATAAGCACGAACGATTTGTGTGTTACCACGAGCTTCCATACCGTCAACGCGACCACGACGTGCAGTAACGTGACCCATAACGTCACCGAGGTTATCTTCTGGTGCAGTGATGGTTACGAGCATCATTGGCTCAAGGATAGTTGGTTGAGCTGATTTCGCTGCTTCTTTAAGGGCAAGAGATGCTGCCACTTTGAAGGCTGTTTCAGATGAGTCGACATCGTGGTATGAACCATCGTAAAGCTTCGCTTTAACGTCAACGATTGGGTAACCAGCAAGAACACCATTAGCCATAGATTCTACGAGACCTTTTTCAACCGCTGGGATGAATTCACGTGGAACCACACCACCGACGATAGCGTTCTCGAACTCGAAACCTTTACCTTCTTCATTTGGTGTGAATTCGATCCAAACGTCACCGAATTGACCTTTACCACCAGACTGGCGTTTGAAGAAACCACGAGCTTGAGTAGAAGCACGGAATGTTTCACGGTAAGATACTTGAGGAGCACCTACGTTTGCTTCAACCTTGAATTCACGACGCATACGGTCAACAAGGACGTCAAGGTGGAGCTCACCCATACCAGAGATAACTGTTTCACCAGTTTCAACGTTTGTTTCAACGCGGAAGGTTGGATCTTCTTCAGCCAATTTAGAAAGTGCGATACCCATCTTGTCTTGGTCAGCTTTAGACTTAGGCTCAACCATCAATTGGATAACTGGTTCTGGAACGTGGATAGACTCAAGGATGATTTTTGCCTTTTCATCTGTCAATGAGTCACCTGTTGTAGTATCTTTCAAACCAACTGCAGCGGCAATATCACCTGAGTAAACTACGTCGATTTCTTGACGGCTGTTTGCGTGCATTTGAAGGATACGTCCGATACGCTCACGTTTACCTTTAGAAGTGTTCAATACGTAAGAACCTGAGTTCAAGACACCTGAGTACACACGGAAGAATGTCAAACGACCTACGAATGGGTCAGTCATAATCTTGAAAGCAAGGGCCGCAAATGGCTCTTCATCAGAAGCATGGCGCTCTTCTTCACCATCAGTATCTGGGTTTACACCCTTGATTGCAGGGATGTCAAGTGGGCTTGGAAGGTAGTCAATAACCGCGTCAAGCATCAATTGAACACCTTTGTTCTTGAAGGCAGAACCACACAATACTGGGAAGAATTCAACGTTGATAGTCGCTTTACGGATACCAGCTTTCAATTCTTCGTTTGTGATTTCTTCACCTTCAAGGTATTTCATCATCAATTCTTCATCAGTTTCAGCAACTGCTTCAACCAATTTTTCACGGTATTCTTGAGCTTGCTCAAGGTATTCAGCTGGGATATCTTCTTCAAGAATATCTGTACCAAGGTCGTTAGTATAGATTTCAGCTTTCATCTTGATCAAGTCGATGATACCACGGAAGTCATCTTCTGAACCGATTGGCAATTGAATTGGGTGAGCATTTGCTTGAAGACGCTCATGAAGTGTGCTTACTGAGTAAAGGAAGTCAGCACCGATTTTATCCATTTTGTTGGCAAATACGATACGTGGAACACCGTATTCAGTTGCTTGACGCCAAACTGTTTCAGTTTGTGGTTCAACACCTGATTGTGAGTCAAGAACGGTTACCGCACCATCAAGAACGCGAAGTGAACGTTGTACTTCGATTGTGAAGTCCACGTGTCCTGGTGTGTCGATGATGTTTACACGGTGGTTGTTCCATTGAGCTGTTGTCGCAGCAGATGTGATTGTGATACCACGCTCTTGCTCTTGCTCCATCCAGTCCATTTGTGATGCACCTTCGTGAGTTTCACCGATTTTGTGGATTTTACCAGTGTAGTAAAGAATACGCTCAGTTGTCGTTGTTTTACCCGCGTCAACGTGCGCCATGATACCGATATTACGAGTTTTTTCTAATGAAAATTCGCGTGCCATGAGGTTTGTTCTCCTATATTTTTAGATTTCTATTCTGATTATACCATATTTTAAGAAAAGCGAGTGGGCAAGTCCCACCCGCTTGATTTCTTACTAATGGTGTGAAGTGGTTGAGGCAAGCCTCAATCCGATTTGTGATGTTGGAACGAGAAGTTTGTACTATAATCTCAATCGATTTATATAGAACTGACTTAACGCCCTCACATCTTAATTGAACTCGGGCTACAACTCACTGACAAAAAGAGACGCAGTTGTTTTGGCTTTAGCCAATTACAAATGGGGCTACCTTTAGGTGAGAACCTCATTGATTGCGCAGCAATCTGCTTCGCTTCCCTATTTTGTCTAGGAGTTGCTTGACGCCCTCGTATCTTAATCTTAGTTGAATTTTAGCTACAAATGTCTGCCAAAAAGATAAAATCTCCTAGAAACTGAAGTTTCTGCGTCAATTTTCCTATTTTGTCTAGAATTTGTTTAACGCTAAAATATCCTATCTTACCAGCGGAAGTGTGCGAATGCGCGGTTTGCTTCTGCCATTTTGTGGGTGTCTTCACGTTTCTTAACAGCTGCACCTGTGTTGTTTGCTGCATCCATGATTTCTTTCGCAAGGCGATCGATCATAGTGTGCTCACCACGGTTACGAGCGATTGTTACCAACCAACGAAGACCAAGTGTTGTACGACGCTCTGGACGAACTTCAACTGGAACTTGGTAGTTAGAACCACCAACACGACGTGCACGTACTTCAAGTACAGGCATGATGTTTTCCATTGCTGTTTCAAATACTTCAAGTGCATCGTTACCAGTTGCTTCTTTGATTTGGTCAAAAGCACCGTAAACGATTGATGCAGCAGTACCACGTTTACCGTCCAACATAACACGGTTGATCAAACGAGTGACCAATTTTGAGTTATACAATGGATCTGGCAATACTTCGCGCTTAGGCGCTTGATTTTTACGACTCATTTATATTTCCCCTTTCTTAGCCTTTTGGACGTTTAGTACCGTATTTAGAACGGCCTTGCTTACGATCGTTTACACCTGCAGTATCAAGCGCACCACGAACGATATGGTAACGTACCCCTGGAAGGTCCTTTACACGTCCACCACGAAGAAGAACAACGCTGTGCTCTTGCAAGTTGTGACCGATACCTGGGATGTAAGCAGTAACTTCGATAAGGTTGCTCAAACGTACACGAGCGAATTTACGAAGGGCTGAGTTAGGTTTTTTAGGTGTCATTGTTCCGACACGAGTTGCAACACCGCGTTTTTGTGGTGATGAAACATTTGTTTGAACTTTTTTACGGCTGTTGTAACCAACGTTCAAAGCTGGTGATTTAGATTTTTCTACTTTAGACTTACGTGGTTTACGTACCAACTGGTTAATTGTAGGCATCTACATTCTCCTGTATATATTTTTTATTTTTGGTGATAGAGCATTGGTGACAACCCCTATCCGTGTGTACTTTTGCAACATTTGTCAGCACGTCCCTGTACACTCTTGAGAGACCAAAAGTAAAAAGTACCGTCTAATATAATACCATAGATGAGAAGCCGTGTCAAATAGATATGCTTTATTTTTTCTTGTCCAAATGTAGCGTTACAATAGATGTGAGACTAGATGTGAGACTTCTAGAAGTCAAAAAGAAGATTCCCTGATATGATAAGAGTACCACCACTCACCAAAAAGGAATCTTCTCATTACTAGTATATCACAAAATCTTCGCTATTTACCACATACTCTAGAAACACGTTACCACGCTGTTAAAACCTACCAAAATAGTGCCTCTGTCGCCTTCATCTGTCGACGATACAAAAGTTTCAAAAGCCTCTCTTATGCGCTGGAATAAGCGTTTTGATGGAACCAAAGAATCGCTGAAAAATCGATCCCATCGACCTCTAACACCACATCCAAAGGCCCATACCCAGCAAGAGCTAAGATTAAATTATTTTTTGAGTTCTACACGATAATTTCCATATAAACTTTTAACGTATTCTTCCGCATATCTTTTTCCTTCTGGTCCTAAAAATGGTCCAGCATAAAGGTTTCCAAATTGGTCAACTACAATCCATTCTTGCATAGCACACACCTCCCTTCGTTTCATTTACAAATCATCTAAAGATAATTTCCCTGTTCGCAAGTCAGATTCAATATCTTTAGCAAATTTCTCCGTCAGACGCTTTCGGCCATACAACTCTTTTACTCGTTGTGTAACATCTAGGCAGATTACCTCTCCATCATCGTCTATCTCCACCTCTATTTTTCCTGGGCGATAAATCGTCCAGTTACCATTTCCTTTCCCTAACTCTCTGACAAAAAATCCCTCAGGACGCCATCTTTTCAATACAAATTTTAAGGTCCCTTGAGCTGAAAATGAGACACGTGGTGTAAAAATGACTCTATTTACCTTCATTTCGCCCCCTAGTTGGCATTGTAACCAAAATCTCTTGACCGCAAGGTTTCTTTCCACCACGACTCCCGCTCTAAGATGTGATGGTCATCTACTTTTCCATTATAATTTTCCAGAAGGCTATATTGAAAATTGGCCTTGATATAGTCAAATCCCTGCTCCTTGACAAGCTGACGGAGTTCCTTATTTCCACCGTGACCATTGTTGACATAGGATTGCCAGCGCGACAAAAGCATGCCGCTATCACTGGTCGCAGAACCAACATAATTCTTGCCCGTTTGTCTATCTGTCAATAAATAGACGGCCTTTTGATTGCCAAGGGCTGTTAACCAATCCTGCTTTTGCAGTCGGAAAATACTCTCCAGTTGGTAATAAGATAGACGGATATTATCATAACCAGGAAAGTCATCCCCTGTCCAAGGTGTAGGAAGCAGTTCTCGAATAACGATGTCCTTTGCAGACCGCTCAAAATAGCGTACCGTCGAAATCCCAACTTTAAAATCAATAATCAGGCGATCGAAGTAAGCAGCAAACTCCTCCCGCACCTTTCCTTCATAAGACTTTCCAGAGGTGACAGATAGCTGGTCTGTTATTTCCTTCACCGTTGTTAATAACCATTTATTGTGACCGACTTTAATAAAGTTGACCACAATCTCTCCAACACGAAAATAGTTTTTTCCTTCTGGATTGTAAAAAACATTCCAATTATTTACTTGTTCCTTGTCCGCTAGATAGTAGGATTTAGTATAATCCACACTACCTTCCCAGACATGGAAACGCAACTTTACTTTGGGTAAGTCTTCATCAGAAAAATGAAATAAATCTTTTAAGGTTAAAGTATTCATCATTTTCTCCTTTACCTCTGGGTTAAGTATTGACTGGTAAGTCAATACTTGGTATACGTAGTATATCAAGTCAAAGCTTTTCTTAGTGACAAATTTACATGAGCTATCTTTGCTGAATGACAAAAATACCTAGTGCACGTCAACACTAGGTATTTCTTTATTTTACCAAATAATCACGCGGTCTTCTTTTGCACGCCACATGCCGTCGCCTTCTTGAACGCCAAACGTTTCATGGAATTCATCGAAGTTTGGCAACTGGATGTTGGTGCGTAGGTGACCTGGTGCGTGGACATCCACACTAGCCAACATCTGCATGAACTCAGGACGGGCCTTCATCCGCCAGATGCGAGCAAAGTTGGTGAAAAACTCTTCTGCGGAGAAGTCGTCCTCCGACTTCGCTGCTTCTAAGGCTGCTGCAATCCCACCAAGGTCGGCAATATTTTCTGACACGGTCAATTTACCATTGATTTTGGCACCGTAAGAATCCTGACCTTCAAACTGGTCGATGACCTGCTGAGTACGTGCTTCAAAGGCAGCATAGTCTTCCTCTGTCCACCAGTTATTAAGGCTACCATGCTCATCGAAGGAAGCACCGTTTGAGTCAAAGGCATGGGAAATCTCGTGAGCAATAACCGCACCGATACCGCCGTAGTTAGCTGATGAAGATTGTTCCAAAGAGTAAAACGGAGCCTGCAAAATGGCTGCTGGAAAGACAATCAAGTTCTTCTGTGGATTGTAGTAGGCGTTGACCATGTGAGCTGGCATGCCCCATTCCTTAATGTCCACAGGCTTGTTCCACTTGCTCCAACCATGAGCAATGTCAATCTTGTTTAGTTCGATGGCATTTTCCACCAAGGACTTGCTTGGGTCAACAATCTTCTTATAATAACGCTCTGGCAAGGCTTCTGGATAGCCTATGTAAGGCTTGATGACATTGAGTTTGACAATGGCCTTGTCACGGGTTTCCTGAGCCAACCAGTCTGCCGTTTCCAAACGAGATTTGTAGACCTCAATCATCTTGGCAACCTTTGCTTCCACATCCGCCTTGGCTTCTGGTGAGAATTTCTCTCCAGCATACCAAAGACCGAGGGCTTGATTGAAATAGCCTTGAGCCAGGTTGTAGGCCGCCTTTTCTTGGTTTTGAGCCTGCGGTGTGCCAGAAAGAGCACGGCTATAAGCGCCAGCTAGGATACGAATCTCATCTGACAGGAAGGCTGTATAGGCGCCAGCCGCTTTCAAAATCAAGGTCGCCTTCAAAAGCTCCCAATTATCCGCACTGTAAATGTCCTTGGCAGCCTGCCAGAAACGTTCCTCAGGCACGATAATCTTGTCTGGCGTTTGACCTAAAATCGCTGTGAAGAAATCATCCAAAGGCAACTCTGGTGCCAAGGCAGTAAACTCTGTCCACTCATACGGGTGATAGAGTTTTGCATACTCAGAACCTTCTTCATTTGAAAGAACATACTCGGCAATCTTAGCATCCAATTCCAAACGCTTGTCCAAAAGATCCTTGATTTCCTCATCACTGAAACCAAACTTAGGCAGGAGTGCCTCTTGGCTCTCACGCCAAGTCTTGAGCAACTCTGCTCCTTTTTCATGCCCTTCCTCATAGTAGGTCGTATCTGGCAGGATAATGCCTAGAGAATCTGCCCAGAGGACATTGGTAGTCGCGTCCATAAAGTCAGGTGCCACACCGAAAGGCATCAGGTTTGGCTTGCCTGCTAACTCATATTCTGCCAGCTTGCTGGTGAATTCTTCGAAAGAGTTGAGAGCCTTGTACTCAGCAATCAAGGCTTGTGCTGGTTCTGCGCCCAAACGGTCACGGGTTTCATAGTCAGCCACTTGCTTGTGGAAGGCTACAAAGTTTTGCAAAACGCTATCTTCTGGGACATTTTCTCCCGCCAACCAAGCGTTTGTCGTGTCAATCATAAGTTTTTCAATATCATCCGCCAGGTCTGAAAAACCTCCAGTTCTTGGCTTATCATCTGGAATGACTGCCGTCTTAGCCCATTCACCATTGACGTATTCGTAAAAATCATCTTGTAAACGTGTCATTAATTTCTCCTTTGCTTGTGTGATTACTTACTATAATAACAAAAAAGTCTGACAATTTCATTTGCCAAACTAGGTTTTTAGGGTATTTTTTAGGATAAAGCTGACGCAGACTGTCAGAAGACCCATGACCGAACAAGTTCCAGACATGGTCAGATCAAGCCAGCTGGCAAGCCCAAAGCCTAGACAAATCATCAGAATGGCGCAGCATTGCCCCAAAACTAAAAACTGACAGAAATGCTTCGACCAAGGTAAGGCCGCCATACTGGGTGCTAGTAAGAAAACAATGACCGCCATAGAGCCGACCGCTTCAAAGGACAAGACCGTTGTCAAGGAAACCAGAAAAATCAACCCTAGCTCCAGTCTTTTGGTGGCAATCCCTTGGAGTTTAGCCTGCTCCTTGTCCAAGAGATAGAGGGTCAGAGCTTGAAAGTTCAAGAAAAAGAAGACCAGTAAGACTAGCAAGAGCCCGACGGACTTGACCAAGGCCAAGGGTAGCGACAGGCCAAATAGGTCCAGCCTGTTAAGAGGGGCAAAGAGCACCTCGCCCATCAGGACCATATCCAAGTCCAGATGGACATTGCGGGCAAAGAGGGAGATGAGAATAACCGCTAGGGCAAAGAAAAAGGTAAAGAGCAAGCCCGTCGCCGCATCCTGAGCCAACTTGCGAGTGTGTAGCCCCTCAATAGCTAGAACTGTCAGTAGACCAAAAAACGCCGCCCCAAACAAGAGCAGGGGGGAATCAAGGTTGTGACTGACAAAGAAGCCCAGTACTATCCCCAACAGAACCGAGTGGGACAAGGCATCTGCCAGCATGGCCTGATTGCGCACCACCAGGACAGACCCAATCAAGCCACAAGAAGAACCAACAGACAGTAAAATCAATAAGACCTCAAGCACCTGCATTCTCCTTTCTGATATAGGTCACATAAGCAAAAGCCACTAAAGAGGACAAACTCAAGCAAACAATAATAGCCGGTCCAGTCGATAACCCTGTCACCACTGAACTCACATAACTTCCAAATAGGGCTGAAAATCCAGCAATTCCTGCTGCTAATGCCAAGGTCTGGCCATAGGACTTTCCTAGAAGCAAGCCAAAGACAGCCGGTGCTATCAAGAAACTACTCATCAGGATAGCCCCAACCACCTTCAAGCCAACCGCAATCAAACTCATCATCAGAAACAGGGTCATACGGTCAATCTTTTCCACAGGAATCCCCACTAGCTTGGCAAATTGTCTGTCAAACAGATAGAGCTTGAACGACTGGTAGTGCCAGCCAAATAGGAACAAGGCTAGCAAGGCTACCAAGCAAATGAGTACGACATCATCCAGCTGCATAAAGGCAGCCTGACCAAAGACATAGTTTTCCAAGCCTGCCTGGGCGGCTCCCTGAAAGACCTCATTGCCCTGAACATACTGCTTGAGAACCAAGCCCAGTCCAAAAAAAGCCGCTGAAACCAGTGCCAAGGCATTGACCCGACTGGTCCGCCCTCCTCGAC
Source organism: Streptococcus sp. A25 (assembly GCF_043674095.1). NCBI lineage: Bacteria > Bacillati > Bacillota > Bacilli > Lactobacillales > Streptococcaceae > Streptococcus > Streptococcus sp. A25. The sequence continues at coordinate 51,899 of NZ_JBIMJO010000017.1, read as the reverse complement.
AGAGCCAGCTGACCAGACCATAGGACAGGTAACCCGAAGCCACCGCTCCAATCAAAAGAAGCAGGGGCTGGCGTGACTGAAAGACCATATAGGACAGGATGATTCCTGGATAGGCCGCATGCCCCAAACTATCCCCGATTAAACTCTGCCTGGTCAAGACGCTAATGGTACCGATTTGACTAGCCGCCAAGGCTAAAACAAGGGTTCCCAGAGCTACCGTCCAAAAAGAATAGTCCTGCAACAGATCAAACATGACCAAGCCCCTCCTTTATAAATAAGGCAGGTTCCTGACCAAAGGCAGCTTGATAGGCTTGCAGCAAATCCACCTGCTCCATAGCCCCCTCTGCCACCAAGCGACCATTGAGCCAGAGGACATAATCAAAATACTTTTCCAAGGTCAAAAGGTCATGGTGGATGACCAGGGAGGTCTTGCCTTCTTGCTGGAACTTCTTCAAACAGTCCATGATGACTTGCTCTGTCACCTGATCAATTCCTGCCAAGGGCTCATCCATCATGTAGAGTTCAGCTTCCTGGGCCAAGGCCCTAGCTAGAAAGACTCGTTGCCGCTGACCACCAGATAGCTGATCAATCTGCCGATTGCGTAAATCACTGATTTTCATCTCTTCCAGAGCCTGCTCTGCCTTTTCCTTATCTAAGGAACTTGGTCGACGGAAGAAACCACTGGTATGGGCAAACCGCCCCATCAGGACAATATCCAGAACCCTTGCAGGAAACTGCCAGTTGACCTGGCTGGCTTGGGGAATATAGGCAACATTTTTTTGAATAACTTGATCCAGTTTCTCTGACTGACCCAGTAGCGAAACCTTGCCACTTACCCCCTTCTCCAAACCCAAAATCGCCTTAAACAAGCTCGATTTCCCTGCACCATTTGGTCCGACCAGGGCTGCACGACAACCCTTGGGTAGCTGAAAACTGACCCGATCTAGAGCCTTGACCTGTCCTGCACCATAGTGCAAGGACAAGTCTTCAACTCTCAGTATTTCTTCCATTCTTCCAACCTTTCTTACTGCAAATGCTCCACAATTAACTGGACATTGTGCTTGTACATATCGATAAATGTCGCTCCCTCTTCCCCTTCTGGCGCTAGGGAATCTGAGAATAGCTCCTTGCCTTCACCGCTTACAATCGCTACCTGACCACCCTTGGCCTTGACAGCTTCCTGCAATTTTTCCATGCGTTCTGGACTGGTTGTTGACTCGGTGAAGATAGCCTTGATACCATGTTCTAAAATCATATTGACCGTTTCAATCATATCGCTGTTGGCAACTTCAGACTCGGTGCTAATGCCCTGCGGTGCATAGAGAGTAAAGTCATAGCTGGCTGCGAAGTAGTTAAAGGCATCATGAGGGGTGACTAGGTAACGGCTCTCAGCAGGCAGAACACTCAACTCTTTTTCAATCCAAGTATGCAAGTCACCCAACTGAGCTAGATAATTTTCCGTATTTTTCTGAATCAGCTCTGCTTTTTCCGGAAGAAGTTTTTGCAACTCCTCAGAAGCTACCGCTACCGCTGATTTATAGAGGGGAATTGAAAACCAGAAGTGCGGATCGACAATCTCTTCTCCATCCTCATCCATCGTATTCAAGTCTTTTGCATTAAAGTTTTTAGAAACAGCTACTCCGGTCTTCTCCAAAGCTTCAACCATTTTACCTTCAAAGTGCAAACCGTGGTAGAGAACAAGATCTGCTTTCTGCAGTTTAGACAGGTCGCTGGTCTTGGCAACATAGAGATGCGGGTCTTCCCCCGCTGGAATTAGTAGATCCCGCTCCACCTCATCTCCTGCCAGCTGGTAGACCATGTCATTGAGGAAAGAGGTCGTGACCGCTACTCGCGGCTTGCTGGAAGCCTCTGGGCTTTGCGTTGAACGACAGGCTCCTAGTCCGATAAGGGACAATAGCAGAGCCAAACTGAGAAATAGTTTTTTCATGATAGGTTCTCCTTTGTATTTTGTTAGGTATGCTTAACTTTAGCTTTAATATATATTAAAAAATTCTTTCTGTCAATGATTTTTATAAAATTTTGGTATACTATTCTTACTAGAAAGTGAGAGAATATGACACCAAACAAAGAAGATTACCTGAAAGTCATTTACGAACTAGGGCAGACAGAACAAAAAATCACCAATAAGCAGATTGCTGAAAAGATGAATTTTTCCGCCCCAGCCGTTTCCGAAATGATTAAAAAGATGCTAGCAGAAGACTTGATTGAAAAGGACAAGACAAGCGGTTACCTCCTCAGCCAAGTCGCCTTGGAAATGGTGGCCAACCTCTACCGTAAGCACCGCCTGATAGAAGTCTTTTTGGTCGAGCAGCTGGGCTATTCCCCTGAGCAAGTCCATGAAGAAGCTGAAATTTTGGAGCACACCGTTTCAGACCATTTTATCAACCAACTGGACAAACTGCTGGGCTATCCCCAAACCTGTCCACACGGCGGCAGTATTCCTAAAGAAAACCAGTTGCTTGTAGAACGCTACCAGACCCGGCTGTCCCAACTGACAGAAACTGGCTCCTACCAACTGGTTCGTATCCATGATTTCTACCAGCTTCTCCAATACCTGGAACAACATGAGTTAACTGTCGGTGATCAACTACTTGTGACGGATTTTGACCACTTTGCCCAGACCATCACCATCCAGTACAAGGACAAAGAACTGGCCATACCTGTAACCATCGCCCAAGAATTATTCGTAGAAAAAACCAATCGCCCAGCCTAAACAAGCTGAGCGATTTTTTCTTCTAAAATAAATAGTTACCTCTTTTTCAAATTACGGAAAATAGATTTGGCTGCCAAAAACAGTTGCCCACATACATACACTAACCCAAGTAGGAAACCTATATAAAAACAGCCCAATAGAAAGTGAGGGTTATAGGTTAAAGGCTGCAAGACAAACATGAGAATCCCTACCAAGCCCCACCGCATGCCCCAGGTCATCTTTCTCTGGATAATCCACTCCAGCCAATCTTCTCCAACTGAACTTCTGGTTTCCAGATACTCTTGATTAAGGTCTTGAAAAAATTTTCTCATATTTCTGCTCCCTCATCCTATCTTCAAAACATACACTAGCACTTTGTGACAAGATTATTATAGCACATTGTTTTAAAATAATAGTCGAATGAAGGGCTTTCAGACAAGGAACTGAGGCGCAGGCTGTACTAGAGTACGGCAAGTCGAAAGTGACGATGCATCAAAGCTAATTCAAATGACTAAACCAACACTGTCGAAAAAACCAGCCTACTCGGGCTGGTCTTCTTGGAGTCGCTCTTTGAGGCGGCGACGGTATAAAATCTGCGATGGGATAAAATAGAGAAAACTCGCTAAGATTATCCATCGCTTATCGATTTCACTAAAGTAAATCACCAAAATCAAGGTGAAAGCCACTGTTAGGTAGAAAAAATGATTGGTCAGTAAGTTTTTCATGGCACACCTCCACATCTAATTCTCTTTTAGTATATCAAAATAGACACAAAAAGTATAGAGGTCTAGCGATTTTTGGTATCCAACACAATGGTCACCGGACCATCATTGACTAGACTGACCGCCATGTCCGCCCCGAAAATACCCACTTCCACCGGCACAAAGGATGACAAAGCTTGATTAAAATCTTCATAGAATTGTTTGGCCATGTCGGGTGCTGCCGCACCCGTAAAGGCCGGGCGATTGCCTTTTTTAGTATCCGCAAAGAGGGTGAATTGGGAGATGGATAGGATCTTGCCTGCCACATCTTGGACAGACTTGTTCATCTTGCCATTCTCATCGGAAAATATCCGCATATTAACAATTTTTCTGACCGCATAGTCCATATCCTCTGAGTTATCATCTGGACCGACACCGACCAGGAGCAAAAGTCCCTGGTCAATCTGGCCATGAACCGTTCCCTCGATGGTCACACTGGCCTGCGTCACGCGCTGTATAATCACTTTCATCTATCCATTGGTCCTTTTCACTGAATAAACTTCTGGCACCGACTTGATCTTATCCACCAGACTGGTCAAGGTTGCCAGGTTGGAAATACCAAAGGAAACATGGATAGTCGCAAACTTCATATCCTTGGTTGGCTGGGCATTGACTGACGAAATATTCTTGCTGGCATTGGTCAAAACCTTGAGAACATCATTGAGCAGTCCTGAGCGGTTGAGACCGTAGATATCAATGTTTGCCATGTATTCCTTGGTAGAGTTTTCATCCTCCCAACCGACATCAATTAGGCGGACATCATAGTTTTCCTGGCTCTTGAGGTTCATACAGTCCACACGGTGAACCGCAACCCCACGTCCCTTGGTAATGTAGCCGACAATCTCATCGCCAGGTACTGGATTACAACATTTGGCAATCCGGATCAGCAAGCCTGACGCCCCTTCAATGACCACACCACCTTCATGACGGATTTTCAGACTATCTTTGTTGTCGTGTTTGACTTCGCCACCGTTGACCAATTCGTCCGCGACAGCCTTGGCCTTAGCCCGCTCGGCTTCTCGACGTTCTTTCTCTGTCAGGCGATTAAAAACAGAGATAGCCGAAACCTCACCGAAACCAACTGCGGCAAAGAGGGCCTCATCCGTCTTGTAGCTGGCCTTCTGCAAAACGGCATCCATGTGCTTTCTGTCCAAATACTGATTTGGAGCGTAGCCATTTTCCAACAGCAAGGCCTGAATCATCTCTCGACCCTTGGAAACAGATAGTTCCTTGTCTTGGTTTTTGAAGAACTGCTTGATCCGGTTACGAGCCTTGTGGGTCTTGACGATGTTGACCCAGTCACGACTTGGGCCGAAAGAGTTGGCAGAGGTGATGATTTCCACCTGGTCGCCTGTCTTAAGCTTGGTCGTCAGAGGCACCATGCGGCCGTTGACCTTGGCACCTGTTGCTCGCTCACCGACCTTGGTATGAATCTCATAGGCGAAGTCAATCGGTACAGAATCCTTTGGCAACTCACGCACAGCACCATCTGGCGTGAAAACGTAAATACGCTCGGTGAAAATGTCCTCTTTGACCGAATCAACGAAGGATTGGGCATCTCCTGCCCCTTCTTGAAGTTCAATCAGGTTGTTGATCCAACGCAGCTCTTTTTCAGAAGCAGTTGCCTTGCCACCACGCTTGTAGGCCCAGTGAGCCGCAACCCCGTACTCTGCAACCTGGTGCATTTCCACTGTCCGAATCTGAAACTCGATAGGGCCTTTTGGTCCGTAAACTGTGGTGTGGATGGACTGGTAGCCATTGGCTTTTGGACTGGCAATGTAGTCCTTGAACCGACCTGGCATTGGTTTCCAGAGTTCATGAATGTAGCCCAGCATGGCATAAACATCGCTCGGTGTGTCCATAATGCAGCGAATGGCCGTCAAGTCGTAGAGCTCGTCAAACCGCTTTTTCTTGTCGTGCATCTTGCGGTAAATAGAGTAAATATGCTTTGGCCGGCCATAAATCTGCCCGTGAAGGTGGCGCTCCTCCGTGTACTCACGCAGCTTGTCCACTACTTCTGTGACCAGAGCCTCCCTCTCCCGACGTTTCTCTCGCATCATATGAGTAATCTTATAGAACTCCACTTCATTGAGGTATCGGAAGGACATATCCTCCAGCTCCCATTTGACAGAGGAAATCCCCAGACGGTGGGCAAGAGGAGCATATATTTCCATTGTTTCACGTGAAATCCGCTCCCGCTTGTCTGGTCGGAGATGCTTGAGGGTCCGCATATTATGAAGGCGGTCAGCCAGTTTGACCAGGATAACCCGCATATCCTGAGACATGGCAATCAGCATATTGCGGTGGTTTTCAGCCAACTGCTCTTCATGGGACTTGTATTCTACCTTGCCCAGCTTGGTCACACCGCCGACGATGTGACGAACCTCAGGGCCAAATTCTGCCTCCATCTGGTCCAGGGTAATGTCTGTATCCTCCACCACATCATGCAAAAAACCGCAGGCAACCGTTACCGCATCCAGCTTTAAACCTGCCAAGATACCTGCCACCTGTATAGGATGGAGAATGTAGGGCTCACCGGACTTACGAAACTGTGTTTTATGGGCCTCGGTCGCATAGTCCAAAGCTTTTTTGACAAAAGTAACATCCTCTTCTGGCAAATAAGTGGCTGTTAGGGCAACGACTTCCTCTCCTGTATAATTGACTTCTTTCATTTACTTCTCTCCCTAGCTATTTCCTATTATTTTACCATTTTCATAGGAAAAGAGGAAGAAATCAGATACATTCCTAACTGTCCGCTACAAATGAACGAATTATTTTCTTAATTTAAAAGTTAATGTTTGTTTATTAAGCGATTACATAGTTGTTTTGTTCTTGTTTTTTAATTCGTTGTTCCGAAAACAGTTGAAAAAATCCTTCTGAACCTGTATAATGTTTCTTGCACACCTTAATAGAAAGTAGAGGATTTCTTATGAAATTTCCTTTTAGTAAATCGGCTACAGCCTTGACCTTGGCAGTCTTGGCAACTAGTAGCACACAATTGGTCCAGGCTGAAGAGGTAACAACACCAGCAACTCAACCAACGGTAACAAACGAAACTGCACCAGCACCAACTGAGGGAACTGGGGGAGATACTAGTCAGCCTGTCCTCGCTGCTGAACCAATCACAACGACCACAACAGAAGTTGCCTCTCCAGTAGAAGGCCAGACGGTCGATGTCCGCATCCTGTCTACAACCGACCTCCACACCAACCTGGTCAACTACGATTACTACCAGGACAAGGAGTCACAAAACCTTGGCTTGGCCAAGACAGCTGTCCTCATCGAAGAGGCACGCGCTGAAAATCCAAACACCGTTACGGTCGACAATGGAGACCTGATCCAAGGCACACCACTGGGCACCTATAAGGCTATCGTTGACCCTGTTGAGACTGGCGAAAAACACCCTATGTACGCTGCTCTGGAAGAGCTTGATTTTGACGCATCAACACTGGGTAACCATGAATTTAACTACGGCTTGGACTTCCTTCATACTGTATTGGCTTCAACCAGCCTTCCGGTGGTCAATGCCAACGTAGTGGATGCAAAATCCCTCCAACCTGTCTTTAAAACCTACGAATTGGTGACCAAGATCTTTACCGACACAACTGGTCGCCCTGTCAACCTCAACATCGGTATTACCGGTATTGTGCCGCCTCAGATTCTCAATTGGGACAAGGCAAACCTAGAAGGCAAGGTAGTGGTCAACGATGCCGTCCAAGCTGTGAAAGAAATTGTGCCCGTTATCAAGCAGGCTGGTGCAGACATCGTTCTGGTTCTTTCCCACTCTGGTATCGGTGATGATACTTACGAAGTGGGCGAAGAAAACGTGGGCTACCATATCGCAGGGATCGACGGTGTCGATGCGGTTGTGACTGGACATTCTCATGCCCTCTTCCCAACCATGAACCCTGAAAAGCCTGGTTTCTATGCCCAATACGCTGGTGTTGATGATGTGAACGGCACTATTAACGGCACTCCAGTGACCATGGCAGGTAAATACGGTGACCACCTGGGCATCATTGACCTCAAGGTGACCTACACCGACGGCAAGTGGAATGTGGTAGACGGCAAGGGACAAATCCGCAAGATTGATACCAAGTCTCCTGTGGCTGACCCAGAAATCCTTGCCCTTGCGAAAGAGGCTCACGATGCGACAGTTACTTATGTCAATGAAAAAGTTGGTGAAACCAGCGCCCGCATTCACAGCTACTTCTCCCTAGTAAAAGATGACCCGTCTGTTCAGATTGTCAACAAGGCCCAGCTCTGGTACTTGGAAAAAGAATTGGCTGGCACAGAGGAAGGCAAGTTGCCACTCCTTTCTGCAGCAGCTCCGTTCAAGGCTGGTGGTCGCGGTATTTCTGAGGGCGACAACTACACAGACATCCCAGCTGGTTCCATTGCTATCAAAAACGTAGCCGACCTCTATCTTTATGATAATGTCACCGCTATTCTGAAAATCACTGGTGCTGACCTGAAAGAATGGTTGGAAATGTCTGCTGGTCAATTCAACCAAGTGGACCGAAACAACAAAGAGCCTCAGGAGTTGCTCAACATCAACTTCCGTAACTATAACTTCGATGTTATAGACGGTGTAACCTATACCTACGATATTACCCAGCCAAACAAATACGATACCAGCGGTAAGCTTGTCAATAAAGATGCTAGCCGTGTCCGTGACCTCAAGTACAATGGTCAGCCTGTTACGGATGACATGGAATTCATGGTGGCGACCAATAACTACCGCGCTAGTGGTACTTTCCCTGGTGTGAAAAATGCGACGGTCAACCGCCTGCTCAACCTGGAAAACCGCCAAGTAATCATCAACTATATCCTAGAAGAGAAAAATATCAACCCTTCTGCCGATAGCAACTGGCGTTTTGCGGATACTATCAAGGGCCTAGACCTTCGTTTCCGTACATCAAACTCTGCTAAGGATTTGATTGCTGCAGAGAAGTTGGAAGATGTGGAATATATTGAAGAATTTGTAGGTGACGGAGTCAACGGCATGGGCGTTTACCGCTTCCTCTACACTGAGCCTAAACCAGAATCTGCGACTCCTCCAACCATTGACATTATCATCCCAACTCCTCAAACACCTAATCCAAAACCACAAAAACCAATCAAGCCTGGTCAAGCAAATGCTGGTGGCCAAGTCATCACCCTTTCATCTGGTCAGAAAATTACCTTGCCAGCTGACAAGCCTGTCGAGACCACACCAGCTCCAGGAGTGAAAACATTGCCAAACACAGGCGATGCGACTTCTGTGCTCAGCTTGATTGGTATCGGACTTGCAGGATTAGCAGGACTGGCTGCTAAACGCAGGGAAGATTAAACCTGATTGATTAGATAAGGAAAAGGAAGTTAAAAAGATAATGGCTGAAATTATTACTACTGTTGGGGTATTCCTTGTTGTAGGTTGGTTGCTGGTTAAACTCCACCCTCACACAGAGGAACAAACTGAGTACAAACGTAGAGCACTAATTGACAAAATGTATCGCGATACATTTGGAGATGACGACTAAGGATTTAGAAAGATAGCAAGCCCGATTGGACTTGCTTTTTATGATGTCGTATAGATAGGGACGAGGTACTCTTCTTGTGGAGTTTTCACTGTATAGGTACCCAGAAGTTTGCCCTCTTGCTCCAGACGGTGGGCAAGAGGAGCATAGATTTCCATTGTTTCACGTGAAATCCGCTCCCGCTTGTCTGGTCGGAGATGCTTGAGGGTTCGCATATTATGAAGGCGGTCAGCCAGTTTGACCAGGATAACCCGCATATCCTGAGACATGGCAATCAGCATGTTGCGGTGGTTTTCAGCTAGTTGCTCCTCATGAGACTTGTACTCGACCTTACCTAACTTGGTCACCCCACCGACAATATGCCGAACCTCTGGACCAAATTCAGCCTCCATCTCATCCAATGTTACATCCGTATCTTCAACCACATCATGTAAGAAACCACAGGCAACCGTCACCGCATCTAGCTTTAGACCTGCCAAGATACCTGCTACTTGGATAGGGTGGACAATATAAGGTTCACCTGATTTTCGAAATTGTAGCTTATGAGCTTCCGTCGCAAAATCCAAGGCCTTCTGAACAAAAGCAACATCTTCGGCTGGAAGGTAGGTGGCTGTTAGCCCAACGACCTCTTCTCCTGTATAATTGACTTCTTTCATTTACTTCTCTCCCTAGCTATTTCCTATTATTTTACCATTTTCACTGGAAAAGAAAAAGGAAAGCGCTGAAAGGGTTTGAGAAAGTCTATTTTTCAGATATACTATCTTTATGATTAATACATTATTTGACACTATCCCATTTCTTGACCACCCTCCGATTTTACTACGACACATCCAAGAAAGTGATCTAGACGACCTTTGGGAAATCTATTCCAATCCCCTTCATTTCCAATACACTCCTAACACGTCAACTAAAAATAAAGAAACCCTTCGCAAACGAATCAGTCATTTCCAACGTGATTTTGATAAGAAAAAAAGATTGTTTTTAGGACTAGAATTTCAAGGAAAATTGATTGGCGTTTTGGAAGTTTTCGACCACAAGAAACGGTCTGCATCGATAACCATTGGCTATCGGATTCATCATGCCTTCTGGAATCAGGGTCTAGCTAGTCAGGCAGTCAGCCTGCTCTGCCATTTCCTAATGGAAGAACGTCAGATAAAAGCAATCCTTGCCTTTGTCCTGCCAGAAAACAGAGCCTCTCAGAAGGTGCTACTGAAAAATGGTTTCCAACAGAGTGGGCAAATCGAGGAGGTCTGGAAGGGCTTAGGGCAGGTCAGCCTCTTGCAATTTGAGCGAAAATAGTAAAAACCAGGGAAATCCTGGTTTTTCTTATGCAAAGTAGCTCCAAACAACCGCGATAAGAATGGCAGGCAACATATTGGCAACGCGAATCTTTTTGTCCCAGATGATATTGACACCGACGCAGAAGATGAGGGCGGAGCCGATAAAGGAGAGATTGGCAAGCGCCTGAGCCGTCATCAGCGGCTCAATCAAACTTGCCAAGAGGGTAATAGCCCCTTGAAAGAGAAAGACTGGTACCGCTGAAAATCCAGCCCCCTTGCCCAAACTCGAGGTCATAATCAAAATGATAATAAAGTCCAAAATACTCTTAACGGCCAACAAGCGATAATCACCCGTCAATCCATCTTGGATGGCTCCTAGTATAGCCATGGCACCGATACAAACGGTCAATGACGCTGTCAGGAAAGCATCTAAGAATTGCCCATCTTGGCTGTTTCCTGATTTTTCACGGAGCCAAACACCCAGCCTTTCAAACCAGCCTTCGATATGCAGTACTTCCCCAATCAAGGTCCCCAAGGACAGACTAAGGACCAAAAGCATGCTATTTTGACTTTTGAGTTGACCGTCAACAACTGTCAGCAGGCCTTCCAAACTACCTGAAATTCCTAAAAATAAGACAGCTAGCCCGCTCGCCACCGTTAAACCTGATTGATGGCGTTCTTTCAGTAAATGACCAAACCAAGACCCTAGCAAACCTGCTAGGGCGATGGCCACTGTATTGATAATGGTTCCTAAGGCAAACATGGACTACCTCAACAATTCCGTTGCGTAGCTAATAGCAGAAAGAGCATAAAGCGGAGCTGTTTCCGCTCGGAGAATGCGAGGACCAAGGCCTGTCTTGACCGCTCCTGCTCCTTCAAATGCGGCTACTTCCTCAGGCGACACGCCACCTTCTGGACCGACGATGACCAGAACTGATTGGCCGATTTCTAAGCCAGACAAGATTTTCACCAGGTTGGCTTGTTCGCCCTCTTTTGCAGCCTCTTCGTAGGCTAAGATAATCCGGTCAAATCCTGCCAGCTGGGCTAGGAAATCAGATTTTTTCTCAAACAAGCGAACAGCTGGAATCCGATTGCGTTTGCTTTGCTCGGCTGCGCCTTGGGCAATTTTTTCTAGCTTCTCTGCTTTTTTGGCTAACTTTTTACCGTCCCATTTGACCACGGACCAGTCAGCTGGAAAGGCCCAGAGGGCTGCCATGCCTAACTCTGTTGCCTTTTGGGCGACAAATTCGAGCTTATCTCCCTTGGGAAAACCCATGGCAACAGTAACGGAGACAGGTAATTCGACATTGTCAGCCAATTTTTCGATAACCTCAACAGATTGGCTCTGGCTATCCACTACCCGTGCCAAGCGTTTTACTCCATCGTCAAAGACCAGGACAAGCTGGTCATCTGCCTGCAAGCGCATGACAGAAAACATATGCTTGGCAGTATCCTTATCGCTAATCTGGAACACGCCCTGCGGTGCTCTGCCATTGACAAAATACTGCTGCATCCTAGCCTCCAATCACACCTGAGCGGTCAGCTGTTTTCTTGAAGACACAGCAATTCCACTCGCCCTGGATCATATGGGTCTCAAGGAAGAAGCCAGCCGCCTCCGCAGATGCTCGCACCATATCCCACTTGTCCGCGATGATACCGCTCATAATCAGGTAGCCCTCTTCCTTGACCAGACGGTAGGCATCCTCGGTCAGATGGATGAGAATGTCCGCCAAGATGTTGGCAACGATAACTTCTGCTTTAATATCAACGCCACGAAGCAAGTCACCTGCCGCGACATGAATATTGCTAGTATTGGCATTGAGGTCAATGTTTTCCTGAGCTACACGCACCGCCACCTCATCCAAGTCATAGGCGTAAATCTCCTTGGCACCCAAGAGAGAACTTGCAATGGAGAGGACGCCTGAGCCTGTGCCAACGTCGATGACCGTTTCACCACCACGCAGAACCTGCGAAAGAGCAAAAAGGCTCATCTTAGTGGTCGGGTGGGTGCCCGTACCGAAAGCCATGCCTGGATCTAAACGGATAATCTTCTCACCAGCAGTCGCCTCGTAGTCCGTCCAAGATGGTACAATGGTCAAATCGTGGGTAATGCGAGCTGGCTCATAGTATTTCTTCCAATTGTCCGCCCAGTCTTCCTCTGCCAATTCCTGACTTTCTAAGCTAATCTGACCTATTTCCAAACCAAAGCCTGTCAAATCCGCCAAGCGAGTAGCCAAATCTGCCTTGATTTCCTCAATATCCAAAGTATCAGGATAGTAGGCCGTAATCGCAATCATGTCTGACTGCTCCACCTCGGGATAGAGTTCACCGAAACGGTCCTCCTGTCCCACATAGTCAGCCGAGTCGCTAATGGCCACCCCCTGACTGCCCGTTTCAATCATGAGATTTGAAACTGCCTCTTCTGCATCACGATGTACGTGAATGGTTAATTCTTGCCATGAGTTCATAAAATAAGATACCAGGCCCATAAAGCGCAACGTAAAAATAGAAAATCTTTATTTTTTACACAGAGTTTAGGGCGTGTTCATTTCCTTTCTTAAAATTAATATAATTTTGTTATTTTTCACTCAAATCTATAAAATAATTGAGCTGCCATTTTTGAGTAGCTAGTGCGGTTTTGTTCAAATCTTGACACCATGGTGGGTAAAAACGCATTGCCATTTTTCCTTTAGAGGTTTTGGTAGAAATAATGTTCTGCGTTATAGAAACGTTCTTCGGAATCAGGAACATCCCTTTCTGCTGACCATCATTAATAACAATAATCAGTTCATCAATCATATCCCGATCCGAAAATGGAATATTTTTATTAAATTGATCTTTTTTCCAAAAAGCTGTGAAATAGCCCTCTTTTCTTGGTGTTTTATGAGCTAGACGACATCTTTTATAACGTGATTGACCATTTACTTTTATTAAAATCCCCTCATACTGCTCATTCCACTTTTCTTCAATTACCTCAAAACTATCAAACTGCTCTTTGAGTACCTCTATTATTTTCATCATTTCTCCAGATATTCTTTTTACTTCAACCTTTTCGAAACACTATATAACCCAATAGTAGCAATCTCAGCCCAGTAGCATAAATTCCATGGAATGGTTGGCTATTCGGTAGCAAGTATGGATTTCTTCAACATTATTAATGTATTTGTCACATAAGTTATAAAATCAAACTATTACGCCATATCCTAATACCTCGGATATGGGTAAAATTCCCCCTCTACCAAGTCTGCTCTGCCTTTTTCAAAAACCTCGCTATCCCAAGCAATCGCAAATTCTTGGGCTTCTGGGTCCGCCAAAAAGTCCATGAGGTCATCTAGACCTTGGTCTGCGGTGTCCTTAAGAAAGCCTGCAAAGTAGGTCAGAAACTCTGCTGAAAAGCCCTTCTTGGCGTCAAATGGCAGAGCGACCAGGTAGTCTTCCTCGTCAAAGCGAGACTTGTCCTGGTTGTAGAAAAGGACATACTCCTCCAGGAAAATATCCTCCGCAGAAGCATTGCCTTCATCGTCCACCGTCTCAATCCCAGCCGCATTTTGTGCTTCCAAGATAAAAGCCAACTCAACAGCATGATTTTTCTTGTCCCAGTTAAGCTCGTAATCGTAGGTAAAATGTTTGTCCAGTGCTGCTTCCAGCACATCTAAAAAGCTATGTTTTGCCATGTCAGTCCTCTTTTAATTTTGTGTTATAATAAGTGTACCATAATCAGCTAACAAAAGAAACGAAAGGAAGCCTATGCCAGCCAATCTCGCCCTTCGTATGCGGCCCAAATCCATTGATGAGGTCATCGGTCAGGAACACCTAGTCGGTCCTGGAAAGATTATCCGCCGCATGATTGATGCCAATATGCTGTCGTCCATGATTCTCTACGGTCCGCCGGGAATTGGCAAGACCTCGATTGCGTCCGCAATTGCTGGCACGACCAAGTATGCCTTTCGGACCTTTAATGCCACGACCGACAACCAAAAACGCCTGCAGGAAATCGCTGAAGAGGCTAAGTTTTCTGGCGGTCTAGTTCTCCTACTCGATGAAATCCACCGCCTTAACAAGACCAAGCAGGACTTCCTGCTCCCTCTTTTGGAAAATGGCAATATCATCATGATTGGGGCAACGACAGAAAATCCATTTTTCTCGATTCTGCCTGCCATTCGCAGTCGGGTGCAGATTTTTGAGTTGCAGCCTTTGCAAACCAGCCATATCCGACAGGCCTTGGAGTTGGCTTTGACAGACAGCGAACGCGGTTTTGACTTCCCCGTCACCATTGAACCTGAGACTCTGGATTTTCTGGCAAATGCGACCAATGGCGACCTCCGTGCTGCCTACAATTCTCTAGAACTGGCTGTGCTTTCGACCAAGGAAAGTGACGACGGTAGCCGTCATATCGACTTGGATGCCGTGGAAAATAGCCTGCAAAAGTCCTACATCAGCATGGACAAGAACGGTGATGCCCACTACGACATTCTCTCCGCCCTGCAAAAATCCATTCGGGGTAGCGATGTCAATGCCAGCCTTCACTACGCTGCCCGCTTGATTGAAGCGGAAGACTTGCCTAGTCTTGCTCGTCGTTTGACGGTCATTGCCTATGAAGACATCGGCTTGGCCAATCCAGAGGCTCAGATTCATACGGTGACTGCCCTTGAAGCTGCCCAGAAAATCGGATTCCCAGAGGCACGGATTTTGATTGCCAATGTAGTAGTCGATTTGGCTCTTTCTCCCAAGTCCAATTCTGCCTATCTGGCTATGGATGCAGCTCTGGCTGATTTGCGAAAAAACGGTCATCTGCCTATCCCAAATCATCTGCGGGACGGTCACTATGCCGGCAGTAAGGAGCTGGGAAATGCCATTGGCTACCAGTATCCCCATGCCTATCCTGAAAAATGGGTGGACCAGCAATACCTGCCCGATAAGTTACTGACTGCGGACTACTTCAACGCCAACGACACCGGCAAATATGAACGTGCCTTGGGCATGACCCAAGAAAAAATCAAGCAGCTAAAACAAAACAAGAAAAAAAGTTGATAACGTTTTCATTTTTTGCCGATTTTCTCTTGATTTTTTTAAAAAATGTGGTAATATTAAATCATAAATAAGAACTGCTGTGGTATACGAATTCATACCTATGTGTTGACCGACTATTTTTGTATTACTAGGGAGACAAAGATCTTTTGGCAGTATGCAGGCTGGTACACCCAGAAGCAACTAAGTCAGAAACACGTCACCCACCTGCTTCTAGCGTGCGGGATCAATACAATTCATGGATAACCGGTACCAATACAGCATTTTTATTTTTACCTTCCTTAGCTCAGCTGGCAGAGCAGCGGACTCTTAATCCGTGGGTCGTAGGTTCGATCCCTACAGGGAGGATCATGATGGGAAACATCTCCTTGAGCCTTGGAAACAAGGCTTTTTATGTGTCCAGAAATCAGAAAACCAGCTCCACTTGAAAGCTGGTTCGAGCCAATAAATATCACTATCAGACCATGCAAAAAATCTGGATTTGATGTTAGCAAAATGTCATTTCTCCAACCTCTCCCACAAGATAACTTTCCCTTCTTGGAGAGACTTTTGCACGTCAATGATGCGCTGGTTAGAAGAACCGCGAAATTGGAGCATGAGGTTGCGTTTTGTCTTGTCATAGCGTCCATCGACTAGGATGTCCAAATGGGATAACAACTCCAGCTTGTCTGGGGTTTCCTGCATCAATTCTTCCCATGTGTAGCCTGTCCAGGACCAAATGTCCTTGTCTGGCAATTCCTCCCGAACTCGCTTGACAAGAGGGAGGACCGTTCCTGTATTAAGAAAGGGCTCGCCGCCCAGGAGGGTCAAGCCTTGAACATAGGGCTGGGCCAGGTCAGTCATGATGCGGTCTTCCAGTTCCTTGGTGTAGGGAATGCCGGCCTTGAAGGACCAGGTGGCGACGTTGTAACAACCAGGACAGTGAAAGAGGCAGCCGCTGACATAGAGGGAGCACCGCACGCCTTCGCCGTCCACAAAGTTAAAGGCCTTGTAGTCCATAATCCGGCCCTGACTCAGCTCTTCGGATTTCCATTCTTGGGGTTTGGGATTGTTCATATCAGCACTCTTCTATATAGTATCTCTCCGTGCCATGACGGACGTCTTCGAGGCTACCTCCGCAGGCTAGGATAGTTCGCTTGCTGGCTGTATTGGTCTCATCACAGGTCACAAGGACCTTAGGGATGTTTTTGGAAAATGCTTCCTGCACACCAAGGCGCAACTGCTCCTTGGCATAGCCCTTCTGCCGCTGGCTAGGGCGGATAGAATAGCCAATGTGTCCACCAATGTTGAGCAGATAATCACTGAGACGCAGGCGTAGACTGAGAAAACCGACTGCTTGCCCAGCATCATCAAAGGAGACATACTGGATAGAAGGGACAAAGCCCTCTGGCAAATTCAGTCCCATTTCCCAGTCCTGACCTTGCTGCAACCAGCTTTCAAAGTCAAAATTCGCAAAGAGATTGCCTCCGTCTGTTGCGGACTCTTCTCGCTCAAATTCAGCAATCATATCCAAAATCGTTTCTTTATCTACTAAGGTTGGTCGTCTTAAAGTCAATTTCGTTTGGGATGGTGACATGTAATTCTCCTATTCCTTTATCTGCGTATACAATTTGGTGACAGATCCAGTGGCTGAGCAGGCTCGAGCTTGGGCTGACTGGATTTTTCTTGCTTTCTAGGGCTTGGAAAAACTCTTCGACAATGCTTTCAAAGCCGCGTTTGTAAAGAGTTGTGTCCCAAGAACCAAAGCCTTCTATGATTTCTTGGTTGGCGGTAAAGGTGCGCAATTCTTCTAAGTTTTTAACCTGATGGGTCGCTTGCGGTGTCTGGACTTCCATGATTTCCCGACGGCTGCCCGACTGGAGATTCATGGATACGACCACAGAAGTTTGAGCGGTTTGAAGGGTCACATTGACCTGACTGAGTTTATTATTTTCCAGATAGTAGGCATAGGAACCTGACAGAGGCTGGTCATCCAGCAAGTAAAGGGCCGTATCCAGTGGGTGGATAAAGAGGTCAAAGAGCTTGAATTGCAGGTCGCCCAAGCCATTGACTTCATTTTTCTCGACGACAATTCTCCGCTTGTTGGGCTTGGTTTTCAATTCTTGAACCTTGGGAGCAAAGCGACGATTGAAACCAGCCATGAGTAGGACTCCCTTGGACTGGGCTAATTTGTAAAGCTCTGCCGACTGGTAAAAATCCTCGGCTAGTGGCTTGTCCATGTAGACAGGAATGCCACGCTCCAAAAACAGCTCTGCCATTTCCACATGGGCCTGTGTCGCCACATGAATCATGACACCGTCCAAGTCTGCCTCGGCCAAATCTTGTGCTGTCGCATAGGTCTGACTGCGGGGCAAACTGGCCGCAATGCTTGACAGAACTTCTTGATTGCGGGTGAACAAATGCCAGTCAATGCCTGACAAACTCCGCAGATAGGTCAGGTAGGCCTTTTGAAAAATACCTCCTAAACCGACGAGACCGATTTTTAGCATGGACATGTCCTCTTACTTTCCAAATCTTTTCCTTAAAAATTCACTCAAAATATCCACATCCAAGCCCAAATCTCGTATAATGATCGCCTTGTGGAAATCATCATAGTTATCCTTACCAGACCAGACAAAGGAGTTGGTCACAATCTGGTAGCTGGTATCCGGCTCAATCGCTCTGCCATTGACCAAAAAATCATCGCCTTGGCGAGAAATGCCATGAAGCTGTGGATAGAGACCGGTCGAGAGGCTGGACATCAAATCTTGACCCTTGATACTGACCAGGAGCACGCGCTTGGAGAAGGGCAAAACCTTGACCACATCGCTATAGTAAATCGGGCCTGCGTTGAGCGACATCCGAATACCAAAACCATTGATGACCGCTCCGTCCGGCTGATAACCGAGAGCAACCGCCTGCTCAAAAAGGGCCTGCGTAATCAGAGGTGCCAGCGTAGACTGTCCCTGACGGATGTTCTCCCGCTCACCATCCAAGGTTTGAGGCAGGTTCGCAATAGAATGGGCAAAGCGAGCATTGCGCTCCGCCTGCATCCGCTCGATAAATTCCCGAATGGTCGGTTCTTCTGTTGTCAGCTGCTCAATCTCCACCAAGTCATAGGACAGCACCTCATGACTGCCGTCCTCGTAGCAACGGAGCAGAAGATTGCCCAGAAAACGCCCATACTGGCCCGCTTGGAAAATACTGACGCTACCGACCTGACTGGGTTCTTTCAAAATCGTATGGGTGTGACCACCGAAAATGACATTGATTTCCGGAAACTCCGCCGCCAGCTGAACATCTTGATCATAGCCCAAATGACTGAGCAAGACAATGTGCGCCTGCTTATCCATCTCGGACAAGGTCCGCTTGAGCGCCTGTCTGTGGTCCTCAAAGACCACATTGTCCGTCGGAGAAGCCACTTCCTCGGTCTCCAAGGTCGTTAAGCCCAAGACATAGAGCGGTCGACCCGCCATATCAAAGACCAACTTGTCTTTCAAGGGCACCAATTCGTCTGCATCGGCTGGATTGCGGTAGGAAATATTGGTGGAGACAATCGGAAAAGCCGCAAAGTCGTCCAAGCGACTGAGCAGTTCATCTCCGTGGTCAAATTCGTGATTGCCCAAGGTCATGGCCTGACAACCAATGGCATTCATGAGCTGGATTTCCTTTACCCCACGGTACATATTGAAGAAAATATTCCCCGAAAAAAGGTCGCCACTGTCAAAGACAAAAGTCGGAATGTTTTTCGCCCGGTTTGTCTCCTTAATCTCAGCAATCAGCGCTGCCTTCTTGGGAAAATTCTCTATATAAGAGTGCATATCATTGCTATGGAGAATGCTGATATCTGTAAAGTCCATACTATTTCTTCTTATTCTTAGCTTGCTTGAGCAATTCCTGCACACGCGCCTTCTTATCCTGCTTCACATTGGAATTCTTCTCGTGATAGCGTGCCACCAAGGCCTTGCCCTTATCATCTAGTTGGTATTTACCCATTGTTTTTTCTCCTTTTTGACCATAGCAGAGCTATTAGATTTTCCCTCTATTATAACAAACTTCCGTAGTTCCTCAAAACCACGGAAGCCCTCATGTCCATTCTTTATAAACTAGACCCATTCATGTGTTTGACACGGGAAATGATTTCCTTGTGTCGACCATTGACCATGGGACGGGCTTGAGGGTTGCCCAGATAACCACAGGTCCGTTTGACAACATCTACTAGTTTTGGATCGCTATTGCCACAGTTTGGACACTTGAACCCACGCTCAGTCGGCTCGAAGTCGCCTTCAAAACCGCAGGCATAACAATGGTCAATCGGGGTATTGGTCCCCAAATAACCGACACGGTCATAGGCATAGTCCCACACCGCCTCGAGAGCCTTGGGATTTTGCTGTAGAACAGGGTATTCGCAATAATGGATGAAGCCACCGCTAGCACCCGCCTCCGGATAAACCTTTTCAAAATCCAGCTTTTCAAACGGCGTCGGATTTTTCCGCACGTCATAATGGAAGGAATTTGTATAGTATTCCTTATCCGTAATGTCCTTGACCAATCCGAATTTCTCCGTATCCAAACGGCAGAAACGGTCTGTCAAACTTTCTGATGGGGTTGAGTAAACAGAAAAATGGTAGCCGTATTCGTCAGACCAGTCGCCAGCCAACTCCTTCATCCGCTTGATAATAGAAACCGTGAAGTCCTTGGCTTCAGGATTTCCTTCCCAGGCACCGCCGTAAAACACAGTCGCCACTTCGTAGAGACCGATATAGCCTAGAGAAACAGTCGCGCGACGGTTCTTAAAGACCTGATCAACAGCGTCCGTCTTGGCCAAACGTTTCCCAAAAGCTCCGTACTGATAGAGAATAGGCGCATTTGCCGGCGTCGCTTCCTTGACCCGCTCGACACGATAGACCAAGGCATCCTTGGCAATGGCCATGCGTTCTGCAAAAATTTCCCAGAATTTTTCTTGACTACCCCCACTTTCAAGGGCAATCCGTGGTAGATTGACGGTCACCACACCCAAATTCATCCGACCGGAATTGATTTCAAGGCCATTTTCATCCTTCCAACCTTGCAAGAAAGAACGG
Organism: Streptococcus sp. A25; assembly: GCF_043674095.1. Taxonomy (NCBI): domain Bacteria; kingdom Bacillati; phylum Bacillota; class Bacilli; order Lactobacillales; family Streptococcaceae; genus Streptococcus; species Streptococcus sp. A25. The sequence goes on along the minus strand of NZ_JBIMJO010000017.1, from coordinate 31,535 downwards.
CAACCCATAGGAACCTTGAAGGAACCCGTTAACTCAATAATCTTGTCATAAGACAGCATATCTGGATACATGCGCTTGGTTGCACACTCAATCGCCAGTTGCTTAATATCATAATTGGGCGAATCGGGCTCCAAATTTAGCCCGCGTTTGACAGTGAAAATCAATTTTGGAAAGATGGCTGTCCGTCCTTCGCGCCCCAAACCCTTGATACGGATGTTGAGAATCGCCTTCTGGATTTCCCGCTCAAACCAAGAAGTTCCTAAACCGAAACCAAGCGAAGTAAAGGGCGTTTGACCATTGGACGTAAAGAGCGTGTTAATTTCATATTCCAAAGACTGCATAGCGTCATAAATATCCTTCTGGGTCTTGGCACGTGCATATTCTTCAGCCTTGTCTGGCAGCACCCATTCCTCCGCATCCTTCAAATGCTTTTGATAATTGAGCTCAGCATAAGGCGCCAACACTTCGTCAATACGGTCCGCCGAGCAGCCACCGTACTGGCTGGAAGCCACATTGGCAATAATTTGCGAAATCTGCGCCGTCGCTGTCTGGATGGACTTAGGACTTTCCACATCGGCATTTCCAATCTTAAACCCTTGCGCTAACATGCCCTTGAAATCAATCAGGCAGCAGTTGGTCATGGGCGTGTAAGGACTATAATCCAAATCGTGGTAATGAATGTCCCCCTTCTGGTGAGCGTTGGCAACGTGGGCTGGCAGGAGCTTGAGCCCGATAGATTTGCCAACAATCCCAGCCGTCAAATCACGTTGCGTATTAAAGACATCCGCATCCTTATTGGCGTTTTCATTGACGACAGACTGATCTTTGCTGAGCAATTTGTGGATTTCAAAGTTGATGTCCGTCGCTTGATGCCGGCGAAAATCGCGTTGCGTCCGGTACTGAATATAACGCTCTGCCAAGTCATAGAGGTGGGACTTGAGCAATTCCTGTTCGACAACCGTCTGGATTTCATAAATTTGCACATCCTTGGTAAAACGACGGGCAATTTCCTGCAGGACCCCTGCCAAAACGACTGACAGACCCGCATCTGACACAGGATGGTCCAATTCTTGATTAGCCCGCTGCAAGGCAGAATAAATCTTTTCTTGTTCAAAAGCGACCGTTCGACCGTCACGCTTTAAGACCGCTAATTCTAATTCGGGTAAGATTGTTTCTTGCACTTTCATCTGGCTATCCTCCATTTTTCTCACTGCTTATAGTCTAGCACTTTGAATGACGAAAATCAATATCTAGTATGTATTTTCAAAAATTTTCATTTTTTACACAAGATATAGATAAAAGCAACTACTTTCATAGTCGCTTTCATTCTTTTTCTTGATATAGTTTGAAGTGATTGAAGCTGAGTTGGACAGGGACATAATTGTCTTCTAGGGTCGCTGAGACCTGTTCCAAGAGCGGAATCTCCGTGTTGACCAAGATATACTTGGCTCTCCCTTGATTCAAATCATAGATTAAATTGTTTCGGTTGTCTTCCGTGTTAAGATAGGGTTGAGCTGTAATCAGATTAGCAGACGAGAACCGCTGACTTTCTAGATAGGCTTGTGCACTATTATCCCAGGCATAAATCGGATCATCACTGGTCGTGTTATCCCGGATATAGCGGGCTATTTCCTGCCTCTCCACACGGACCGGTTCTTCAAACAGATAGGCGTAGGTTGGTTGGAAAAACAGGGCTAGAAGCATCAAAATAGGCAGATAATAACTAGCTTTTAGATAGCTATAATCCTCATTCTCCTCCTCATCCAGCATCTCAAACTCTTCATCAGTTTCTGGACCATGCAAAGATGCTGCAGCTAGCACAAAACCATACGGAATCAAGGCCGTCAATTGGCTCCATTCAAAATTTGGATTCCCAATCAGGAAAACCATTTGAACAAGAAAAGCCAGTAACATTATCAGCTTAATTTCTGTCTGTTGCCCCTTGCTAATAGATAATAGGGTTATCAAAATATGATTTAAAAATCCTGAAATCAGCAGGAACCCAAAAACCACAGCCAGGGTCATCAAAATGCCTTCATAGGTAAATTGTAGGCTAATATTGTAGAGAAAAGTCTGTTGAATTGCCATTCCCAGAATCTGCTCGATGAAGGTGTAATAGCCTACAGTGTAGACAACGAGAAGAAAACCAAATACAGTTGCTAAAAACTGATAAACACCTCTCGCCAACCTCTTGTTTCGACTATTGTACACAAATAAAACCAGGGGCGATACCAGCCATAAAATCAGACTTTTAGGGTAAATCATAAATACAATCGCCGCATCAATCCCGTAGAGAATGAAACCTTCGTCACTGACTGCATCATTTATATAGCGAATCAAAAACCAGATACTGGTCAGCACAAAAGGTAGAGCAAAGATGCTGGCATAGAGTCCACCCAAGTCCACCACCAGCAAGAAACAATAGAACCAAAAATTGATATGGTTGGCAACCCGATGTGAACGACTAAAATATGCACTAATCTTATTGAGATAAATCCCTGCTATCAAGAGAGCGATGAACTGAAAAATCATCAAGCCAATGGTCGTATTGAACAGGGAACCAACAGCCAAGATTAGGTAATAGAGGACACCATTGGTTCCAAAAAAATACTCATAAGGCTTATGACCAGCCTGCATTGCCATGCCTGCATAGAGTGCCTGTGACTGCAAATTGGTCGCAAAGGAACTCAAAAGAGGATTGGCAACATTCAATACACTCAGAAATAAACTCCACAGTAGGGTCGGCCAAATAGGCACATCCGGCACATTCCGTATAAATTCATGGTAGGCTTGCTTTCTCCGTTGAGAACGATGCCTGCGGCCACCCCACAAACTTTTATCTCTCAAATCTACACTTGACTCTACTTCTGTCATAACTCACTCCTTGGATTTACTTTACTTATTATATCAAAAAGCCCGAGGCATGTCATTGACTTTCGGAAGTTGTTTGATCATTTCCTACCCTGTACCTTTCTCCGTCCAGCTCTTGTACTTGAACCATAGCCTCCAAGGGATAGCGGATGGTCCTATAGCTAATCTTGCTCCCATTCTGATTGGAAAACAGACTGGCATAGCGTTCAATCTGACGAAATGTATGACGTTGGGCACGCTTGTACTCTATCAAAAATTCCTCATTATTTTTCTGTCTCATACCTATTTATTCGCAAAAAGCGGTCCAAAACCGCTTAGTTCAGATATTTTTTTCGGACTTCCGAGATGAAATAGAGGGAACCTGTGACAATCAGGATGCCCTGGTCTTGTTCCTGAAATTCCTGTATAAAGCCTTCATAATCAGCTACGTAGGTCAGCCCCTGACGCTGCTCCTCTTTCAAGGCTCCGTCGTAGGCAAAGCTGGTCAAGACAAGCTGGATACCTGGCAATATTTCCTCTAATAAATCCAGCATTTCCTGAAAATCCTTGCGCTGCAGGGCTGAAAATAAGAGGGTCACAGGCTGGTCCTGCATCTCAATGAACTCAATCAAACGTTCCATGGCAGGAACGTTATGGGCACCGTCTAGGTATATCTTGGGGTTTTCGGCTATCAATTCCAAACGTCCTGCCCAGCTGGTTTGGGCTAGAGCCTGTCTGACCAAATCCGCAGAAACAGTTTGCCCAATTTGCTCCATGTAAAGCAAGAAACTCTGCAGGGCCAGGGCCGCATTTTCTTGCTGGTGCTGACCTGGGAGACCCAAGACTAATTCTGACAGCTGAAAACTTGGACTATTGAAAGTAGCTACTTTAGAGGTAAATTCTTGACCCAGCTGGTAGATTGGAGCTTTTTTTTCAGCAGCAATTTGGCGAATCTGCTGGCTGATGTCGGCAGAAAATGGTCCTAGAACAACAGGCATCTCTGACTTGATAATTCCTGCTTTCTGCTCTGCTATTTCTCCCAAAGTCGCGCCTAATAAATCCTGGTGATCCAGACCTATGGAAGTGATGATGCTGAGGGCCGGGGAGACTACATTGGTCGTGTCCAAAAGGCCGCCGATGCCAACTTCGATAAGTGCCAGGTCAGGCTGCTGCTCGCGAAAATAGAGGAACATGATTAGAACCATGACCTCGAAATAGCGGAAGGGTTCATAGACCGTAGCAACCTCCTGCTCCAACTCATAGACCTGCTGGAGAAGGCGCTGAAAATCCTGGTCTGAAATCGGTGTCTGATCAATGCAAATCCTGTCGTGTACCGTGACCATGTGAGGGGAGACAAAACTGCCGACCCGCAGTCCGTGAGCCTGAAAGAGCTGGCGCATAAAGGCAATCGTTGAACCCTTGCCATTGGTCCCCGCCACATGAATGACCGGCAAATCCAAGTGAGGCTTGCCCAACAAATCCAGGGCATAGGTGATTTTCTCTAGCTTGTAATGAAATAGCTGACCCTGCTTGCTATTGAGCCAGGTGTCTAATTTGTGAAAAGTTTGCATGTATTAAGTATAGCAAAAAACCAACAATTGCGTTGGTTTTTGACGGATATGATATTAGCCTTTCCACCACCAATCCCAGCCAGCTCCGAACGTTGTAAATGCCTTAATAAAATTCATAATCTTTAGTCTCCTTTATTTTGATGAGACTATTATAGAATTTTATTGGGTCAGTAAACAGGACAAAAATGTCACTTGTTTTTTATAGTTCTCTCATCCCAACCTGCTCCTCTTCTGCAAGTTGTCATAATGCTCTTCATAAGCATCTTACACTTTTCCAGTGGAATCCCCTTTCCATGATTCTTCTAGTTTAGCCACCAAATGATCATCACCTATTAATTTCGCAAACATAACGGCCTCTTCGTACAGTTTTTGTGCCTCTTCACGGTCACTGTTGGTATATAGTACGTACTTCCACTTTAATAGATTCAGAATCGGTTTCTTTTGGAAATCGTGCGTCTGGACCATTATCTGGTCTAGAGTATCAAAAATAGGCGGAATATAGTCATAACACTCCTTAGTCCCAAGGATACCAATAGAAGCTAGCATCACATCACGCAAAATAAATAGCTCATTTGAATCTATAGCTTCTACCTGTACCGGAAAATGCTGGGTAATATCTAAAAAATGTTGAAATTTTGGCGAGGTCATGTCCTCATCCTGTAAATGCTCCAAATATAGCCGCACAATCAATAAATCATTAACAGTAAATTTATCTTTACGATGGACCTGCTCGAAATAATCATCTAAGATAGCTTTCCCAAAATGGACAGACTTTGTTTCATATATGTCAACAAAAGACTGAAAAGCATCAATTGCTATCTGCTCTTCCTCTGGCAGGTCGTCGTAATAGTCGTCATAAATTTCTTCCATCAGACGATTGCGTTTTTCTATCAAGTCCGTATTTTCATAGGTCGGTGTGCGGAGAACCTCAAACTTTAATTTCGAGTATCTATCTGGGAGCTTAACATAGTCTGGCATCAATTCATACAAGGTCATTCCCAAACGTGTAGCAATGTACTGGATTTTAGACAACGTGGGTTTTGAGCTGCCAGTCTCAATCCGAATCAATTGCCGGACTGAAAGTTCAACCTCATCACCACAAAACTGTTCGCGCGTCAAATTAATCTGCTCTCTCAGCTGGCGAATACGTTGCCCAAATTCCTTATCGTTCATATAATTCCCCTTTATTTATACTAAAATATGGTTAATTATACCAAATTTTTCAAGAAAAAAACAAACTTTCTTTTGTAAACTACGGTAGAAAGTTTATTTTTTATGTGAAATTTCTAAATTCATACTGACGGAACAATCTGCAATAAACTCTCGATTTTTATATTCCCTTCCACCCCGTCAATCTGGAGGTTGATACTCCGAATCCCTGCGTTGACCGCCGTTTCCACATCAAGCAGACGATCCCCAATATAGTAGGTATTTTCCTTATCCAGTCCGTATTTTTTGATGAGAAATAGCAGAGCTTCTGGACTTGGTTTGCGGGCAAAACCAGAATCGCTGGTCAAGATTTCTGTGAAATGGTGACGAACCCCCAGATCCTCCAAAACCTGAAAAGCATTGTCACTCTTGTGGGTATAAACGAAATTTTGAATGCCCTCCTGCACAGTCCATTCCAGCACCTCACGCGCGCCCTCCATCAACTGGATAGCCGTGTTCTTCTCACGGAGAGAGTTGGCTCGGGCTTGATTGAGCTGCGCCAAGTCCTTGCCATATTTCTGAGCATCTCGCGCCAGCAAATCCTTGACTGAATAAGTGAGAATAAAGGCATGAATTTCCTCGCGGTCAACGGGAATATCAAATTGGGTATAGGTTTCTTCGATACCTGCTAGAATCGCCTGGTAAGAGTCTAGCAGGGTACCGTCTAAGTCCCAGATAAAAGTCGGTGTCATCTTATCTCCATTCATATGCTCGATAGGGCTTGTCTAATTGGTAACCCAGCTTTTCAGCCAGTTTCAAGGATGTCAAGGTGTGGGCATCCCAGCTTGGATAGAGTCCGCGTTCTAAACAAGCTAAAATTAACTGAGCCGCACAGGCTTTTGCCAAACCCAGACCTCGATAGTCTTCCCTAGTATCCACTTCTATCTCAATCCCAGCTGAATAGCTGGCATAGGATGAAGCCCCTGAGACCACCTGTCCCTTATGCAAGATGACATAGCCCAGACCCAAGTCCAAAAATTGTTTCACATCTATATAATTTCCAACCAAATCCCGTGACCATTCCTCTACCAGACAAGCCTCGTACAGATTACGGTCAATCAGTTTCACATCAAAGCTTTCAGGCAAGTCATTAACCAGTTTCTGTAAATGCCCAAGGTCAAATTCAGTGTCCTTTTTCGTAGCGTATCGAGTAAAAAACCGAACTCTGTCTCCGTAAGCTTCTTCTATCAAGTCTGACCAGGCTTGGTTTTGGGGGACTAGAATAATATCCTTTCCCTCGCACATTTTTAGCAAGTCTCGATGTGGCTGGCCAGCTAAAAAACCAAAGAAGCTCTGCCGTCCATAGAGAGCTAGAGCTGACTGGGGCAATTGACTGTCATCAACATAAATGTCTCCCATGGTACCTTCTAAACAGGTCCAGATAATCGTCTCAGGCCAATCTCCAAATAAACGAGCTATTTGTCTCATCTGCTCTGCCATTATTTTTCCGTATAGGGATAACCCAAGTGCTCGTAGGCCTTGGCTGTCGCAACCCGCCCTGTCCGTGTCCGCATGAGGAAGCCCTGCTGAATCAGGTAGGGTTCGTACATGTCCTCCACCGTTTCGCGCTCCTCGGCAATATTGACCGACAGGGTGTTAAGGCCGACGGGACCGCCACTATACATCTCGATCATAGTCCGAAGAATCTTCTGGTCCACATAGTCCAGCCCCTCTCGGTCCACATCCAGCATAGTCAGGGCCTTATCCGTAATGCTATCGTCAATCAGGCCGTCGCCCATAATCTGGGCAAAATCCCGCACCCGCTTGAGCAGACGGTTGGCGATACGTGGGGTTCCACGAGAACGACGAGCCAGCTCGATAGCGGCTTCATGGGTAATCTCCATATCAAAGATATCCGCCGTCCGCTCGACAATCTCCGTCAAATCAGCCAGTTGGTAATACTCCATATGACCGGTAATCCCAAAACGGGCCCGCAGAGGATTGGACAGCATACCCGCACGAGTGGTCGCTCCAATCAGGGTAAAAGGCGGCAACTCCAAATGCACGGAGCGACTAGCCTCCCCTGCCCCAATCATGATGTCGATGTAGAAGTCTTCCATGGCTGAGTAGAGAATCTCCTCGACCGCCATAGGCATACGGTGGATTTCATCGATAAAGAGGACGTCGCCTGGCTCTAGGTCGTTGAGAAGCGCCACCAAGTCACCCGCCTTTTCAATGACTGGGCCGCTGGTTTGCTTGATATTAACGCCCAGTTCATTGGCAATCACAAAAGCCATAGTGGTCTTACCCAAACCCGGAGGACCGAAAAGCAGGGTGTGGTCCAGAGCCTCATCGCGCAATTTGGCTGCCTCGATAAAAATTTTCAGCTGGTCCTTGACCTTGTCCTGACCGATGTATTCATTTAATTTCTGCGGACGCAGGGTACGTTCTACGAACTCCTCGTCCTGCATTTGTTCCATGTCTAAAATTCGATTTGTCATGAAACCATTATAGCACAAAATGAAAATACCAGACTAAGTCTGGCATTTTCCGGATATTATATGATACCTAGCTCTTGTCGCTGGCAACTTAGAGCTAGGGACACCTTTAGTTGAAAAGAAATGTTTCGCTATTTCTAGCTTGGATAAAGTATAACTCGTCAAACTTAAGAGAAACTAAAACAAAATTCATTTTATTTATTTTCCACTATTCGCAAAAATCGCTCTAGATAGTGCGAATCTAAATCGTTGTACTGACTGCCTTCTGTTGAACTTTCTTTGGGAATGCCCAAATTCATCAGTCGCCGATCAAACTCCTCTAACTCGATATAGGTATCGTCAGGGATCAAGTTCTGATTAACAGTTGGTTGCATAAACACAATCTTTTTTCCATCCAGTTGAATTTGATAGCTGAATTCCCCTTGCCTTTCAGACCTGTTCACTGTCACTAGCTTGGTCCCAAAGCCTGTCCAGACAGACTTGACATCGCTGTAAAGATATTCTTGGGACGGTGCCAACAGATTGATGTCGATAATCTGGTCTTTGGTCACTGCTGTTGCGGTAGAAATCAGCAGAGCGGTCAATAGGATGCAACCGCCTGCCAGACCCAAGCCATATTTCCAAGATACTTTCACCAGCCTCGCCAGTTTTCCCAAAAGAAAAACGAGAAAAACCATGATAAACAATGTAGCAACCTTGCCCAGACCAGTCGAATACTCATAGAAGAGCCAATCGCTTGGTAGGAAAAATCTTTCGGTCAACCAGCCGACAAGGAAAAAGTAGGCAATCCCACCTACAAGGGAGATGAGACCAACCGGAATCCACCAGGCCTGACTACGATTCTTCTGGCGGATCTTGTCCCGATGTTTCCACCAGGTTACAAGGTAGTCTCGCCAGAGAAGCGTTATCCAAGCGGTTGCTAGCAAGGAAACCACTGCTAGTAGGAAAAGATTTTCCTGACGACCTTGTTGGATTCGGGTAAACAGCCAGAGGATGGGGCCTGATGCCATCAAAGTCTGCAAGAGAGTCATCCAAATACTTGGCAACAAGGCATTTTCTAAATCTTGTTTGAAGTCTTGAAATTCCCCACTTTCCACAAAAGCAATGGATACCTGTGCTTCTTCCAACCAATCATCTTTCTTGCCCAAATCCCTGACCACCTGGTCCAACAAATCAACCTTGTCTGTCAATTCTTCTGCTCGCTGATTGATTCCCCGCTTTTTCTCACGCAAGGCTGACTGCAAGTCCTCCTCTGGCAAGGCTAGGAGGGCCGTAATCTCTGCTAGGGAAAACTCAAAATAGCGGAGCAACTTGATCAAGCGAAGCTGTCGCACATTTTCCTCCGAATAATCACGGTAATCGTTGAGCGGGTTTCTCGCCACTTCAATCAAGCCCTTTTCTTCATACAGCCGAATCGCCTTGGTTGACAAGCCTGTCAACTTCTCCACATCTTTGACCTGCATAAACAACCTCCATCTGTTTTGATAGTCCTAGCATACACCATTCCCCTAGGGATGAGTCAAGGATTTTTTGATTTTTTATACAAAAACAGTCAGCTAATTCTTGCCGACTGTTTTCTGGAGATTATATGATACCTAGCTCTTGTCGCTTGCGACTTAGAGCTAGGGACACCTTTAGGTGAAAAGAAATTTCGCTATTTCTAGCTTGAATAGAGTATAACTCGTCAAACTTAAGGAAAACTAAAAAATTCTCTGGAAAATCCAAAGAATTTTGATTTTTTTATAATCCAAGTCGCTCAAAGATGTCATCCACCCGCTTAGCATAGTAGTCCGGGTTGAAGAGCTCATCGATTTCTTCCTGGCTGAGTTTAGCTGTCACGCGCTCATCCGCTTCGAGAAGGGGCTTGAAGTCCACTTGATTATCCCATGACTGCGCAGTTTTTGGTTGCACCAAATCATAGGCTTCCTCACGGGTCATACCTTTTTCAATCAGGCTGAGCATGACACGCTGACTGTAAATCAAGCCAAAGGTCGACTCCATATTGCGTTTCATATTTTCAGGGAAGACCGTCAAGTTCTTGACAATATTACCAAAACGATTGAGCATATAGTTGATGAGAATGGTCGTATCCGGCGTGATAATCCGCTCCGCTGACGAGTGGGAAATATCGCGTTCGTGCCAGAGAGCCACATTCTCAAAAGCCGTCACCAAGTGACCACGCACCACGCGAGCCAGACCGGTCATATTTTCAGAGCCGATAGGATTGCGTTTATGGGGCATAGCAGAGCTGCCTTTTTGGCCTTTGGCGAAATACTCTTCGACTTCGCGTTGTTCAGATTTTTGTAACCCACGGATTTCTGTCGCCATACGCTCGATGGAGGTTGCAATCAAGGCTAGGGCTGAGAAATATTCTGCGTGCAGGTCACGAGGAAGGACCTGAGTCGAAATTTCCTGCGGACGAATGCCCAATTTGCCACAAACATACTCTTCCACAAATGGAGGAATGTTAGCAAAGTTTCCAACTGCACCTGAAATTTTACCAGCCTCAACGCCCTTAGCTGCCACATCAAAACGCTCCATATTGCGTTTCATTTCGCTATACCAAGTCGCCAGTTTCAGACCAAAGGTCGTTGGCTCCGCATGGACACCGTGGGTCCGCCCCATCATGATGGTGTACTTGTGCTCACGAGCCTTGTCAGCGATGATATTGGTAAAGTTTTCAAGGTCACGACGGATGATGTCGTTGGCCTGCTTGTAGAGGTAGCCGTAAGCCGTATCGACCACATCGGTCGAGGTCAGACCATAGTGGACCCACTTGCGCTCCTCGCCAAGACTTTCCGAAACCGCACGGGTGAAAGCCACCACATCGTGACGGGTTTCCTCTTCAATCTCTAAAATGCGGTCGATGTCAAAAGTCGCCTTCTCACGAATCAAGGCTACATCTTCCTTGGGAATCTCACCCAACTCAGCCCAGGCCTCATCAGCGAGGATTTCCACTTCCAACCAAGCCTTGTACTTGTTCTCTTCACTCCAAATAGCCGCCATCTCTGGACGGGAATAACGATTGATCATGATTTTTCCTTGCCTCTCCAAATATATTACTTTTCTGAAATATCTATGAATTCTCTATATGTCATTGTGTCTGGTCCAAATCTAACCTCAATCCTGTCACCTAGTTTTTCAACAATATAATTATCATTTGCTAAAGCAGTATCAAAGAAGTTATAAATGACATCGTCACCTAAATCTTTATCAATTGCTTTGACTGAATCTCTAAACAATTGTCGCATTCCGTCAATACCCTTATTATCATCACCATTGATTTGAATTGAAATTTTGTCTGTATCGTTAGAATTCCATAATTCAATAAAATAATCAAAACTACGGGCAGTAAATTTCGTGCGAATATGTCCTCTCTCAATTTCAATTAGGTCGCTGTCAGAAATTGCATTAAAGGAGATAATAAAATTATTAACTACTTTATCATCGACTATTTTTTCAATCTCTTGCTTATTTATTTTACTTTCAGTGGTTATATTCTCTGTTGTCTCAGTAGTTGTTGAAGTACTTGTTTCAGTTGTATACTCCGATTCCTGAGATTTTAATGAAGCTATTTCACTTGCAATGGTTGTTGTAGTTGTTCCAGCCTCACTAGTTACACCATATCCCTGGTTGTTACCGTCAGAAAAAATACCAAATAATATAAAACTACAAATAGTGAACAGAATAGAAGCTAATAATTTTTTCTTATTTGGTTGTTTTTTCCATGTCCACCACATAGCAACGAACCCTATTAATATCATGCCAGTTGCAATATTTTCGATCATTTCACGCATATATTCCTCCTACAAGACCAATCCAGCATTTTCCGTCAACACCGTCACATGTCCCATTTTGCGATTGTGCTTCGCTTCTAGTTTACCATAAAAGTGGGGATGGGCGGTAGGATTTTCTTGAAGAAAGGTTTGGACTGCTTCCATGTCTTGTCCCAAAACGTTAATCATAACTGCTGGAGAGAGCAGGCGGATAGGAGGTAGGTGCTGACCGAGAATACCTCGGATATGGGTGTCAAACTGCGAAAAATCGCAGGCCTCAATGGAATAATGTCCTGAATTATGAGGACGAGGGGCGATTTCGTTGACCAGAATGTCCTGCCTTGCCACAAACATCTCAACACAGAGGGTGCCTGCCAAATGAAGTTTGTCTGCGATTTGCAGGGCCATGGTTTTGGCTTTTTCAGCAAGTTCATCTGAAATACGGGCAGGCACAATGGTCTTGTAAAGAATATTATTGCGGTGGATATTTTCCTGCACAGGAAAGACGGTATAGTCGGAGCCATTGCCAGACACAAGGACGGAGATTTCCAGGTCAAAATTCACAAACTCTTCCAAAACACACTCGGCAGAGTTAGCCAACTGACTAGCCGCCTCCAAGTCCGCCTCTTCTCGAATGACCTTCTGACCATGTCCATCATAGCCCCCAGTGGCTGTCTTCAAAACGTAGTTTTTGCTGAGGTCCAAACCTTCTAGGTCTAGGCTAGAAGTGACGACTTTGTAGGGGGCGACTTGCACGCCAGCTTTTTTTGCCAAAAAATCCTTCTCAAAAATACGGTTCTGGGAAATGCGGAGGAGGTCTGTCCCTTGAGGGAGCTGACCGTCCTTGATGACCGCGTCCAGCCCGTCGGCATCAACATTTTCAAACTCGTAGGTCAGGACATGACACCGCTCCGCCAGCTGTTTGAGGGCCACCACATCGTGATAGGGAGCGACGATAACCTCGCTAACCTTGGAGGCTGGGCAGTCCGCCGCAGGATCCAGCGTGATGACCTTGTGGCCCATGTAAATAGCGGAAATAGCCATCATCTGCCCTAGCTGACCACCACCGATAATTCCGATTGTCTTAGATGAGGTCATCTGTCATCGCCTCCGCAATTTTTTCCTGTTCCTTGGCAAAATCTGCCAACTGAGCTGCAATGGTTTGGTCTTCAATGGAGAGAATGCGAAGAGCTGTCAGGGCTGCATTGGTCGCACCTGCCTCACCGATCGCCATAGTCGCAACGGGCACGCCACCCGGCATCTGCACGATAGAATAGAGCGAATCCACACCACTGAGGGCACGGGATTGGACAGGCACGCCGATGACAGGCAAGGTGGTCTTGGCTGCTACCATACCTGGCAAATGAGCCGCACCACCCGCTCCTGCGATGATGACCTTGATGCCACGGCCACGAGCTTCCTCGGCGTGACGGAACATGAGGTCTGGGGTGCGGTGGGCAGAGACTACTTTCTTTTCATAGGCTACGCCAAATTTATCCAGCACATCGGCTGCTTTTTTCATGGTTTTCCAGTCGGAACTAGAGCCCATGATGATGGAAATTGGAATGTTCATGCTTGTCTTTCCTTTTCTGTATCCCTTATTTTACTGCCTTACTTCCAATATCTGTCCGATAAAAGAGGCCTGTCGTATCTTGTTTCTTCAGCTCTGAGTAAATTTTTTCTTGGGCTTCTTGGACGGTATCTGCTGTGGTAACCAACATATAGACCCGACCGCCGTTTGAGAGCAGTGCTCTGCTATTGTCCGCAAAACGAGCCCCTGCATAGTAGGTCGTGATGTCGCCCTCGGTCTTCGCTGGCAACTCTACACCTTTTTCGTAGTCCAGAGGGTAGCCGTTTGAAGCCACAACCACGCCAAGCGTCACGTCACTATCCAGCCAAGTCAGCTGTGTCGGGCGCTTGTGGAGGATGTCATCGATATTCTGAGCAAAGTCAGAGGTCAGGCGAGGCAGGATAATCTGGGTTTCTGGGTCGCCAAATCGGGCGTTGAACTCGATGACCTTGGGACCTTGGTCGGTCAGAATCAAGCCAGCATAGAGCACGCCCAGATAAGACCGCCCTTCCGCAATCATACCCGCAAGAATAGGCTTGACAATGGTGTCAACTGCTGTGTCCACCACACTTTGAGATAGGTGAGGCACTGGAGCATAAGCCCCCATTCCGCCTGTGTTAGGACCTTGGTCGCCGTCAAAGGCACGCTTGTGGTCCTGGGCTGTCGGCAGGATATAGAACTGGTCGCCATTGACCAAGGCAAAGAGCGAGAACTCCTCACCCTCCAAGAACTCCTCGATGACCACGCGGGCACCCGAGTCACCGAACTTGTTGTCCAAGAGCATCTCCCGTGCCGCTTCGACCGCCTGCTCGACGGTTTCCGCCACGACCACACCCTTGCCCAGTGCCAATCCGTCCGCCTTGACCACGATTGGTGCACCCTGCTCTTCGATGTAGGCTTTGGCTTCTTCGAAGTTAGAAAAAGTGCCAAAGGCTGCTGTTGGAATGCCGTATTTAACCATGATTTGCTTAGCAAAGTCTTTTGACCACTCTAGCTCCGCGGCGAGACGACTCGGACCAAATGCCTTTAACCCAGCCTGTTCAAAATCATCAACGATACCTGCTGCCAGAGCATCATCTGGACCAACAAAAGTCCAAGCAATGTCATTTTCCTTAGCAAAGTTTATTAGAGCAGAATGTTCGGAAATACCGATATTGACCAATTTAATACCGTCTAATGTCATCCCGTCGTTTCCAGGAGCAACAAAGACCTGTTCTACCCGCTCAGACTCTAACAATTTCTTTGCAATCGCATGTTCACGACCACCAGACCCAACAACCAAAAGTTTCATTTTTTATACCTCAAAAACGGATTTTCTATAAACAGTATAGCAAAAACAGACGGATTTTAATAGAAAGAACAGGGAAATGTTCGGGAATGGAAAAAGCTCACACGAGGTGAGCAATATCCAAAATTCTCAATGTCTAAAATGTCTTACACCCGTAAAGACCATGGTCAAGCCGTACTTATTGGCCATGTCAATGGAGTCTTGGTCGCGGACAGAGCCACCTGGCTGGATGATAGCCTTGATGCCTGCGGCTGCGATTTCTTCCACGTTATCAGCAAATGGGAAGAAGGCGTCCGACGCCAAAACGGCTCCTTCCAAACGGTCCTTGGCTTGCTCGATAGCGATACGGACGGACGCTACACGGTTGGTTTGCCCCGGTCCCACGCCCAAGGTCATCTTGTCATTGCTGATGATGATGCCGTTGGACTTGACATACTTGGAGGACTTCCAGGCAAATTCCATAGCCGCCCACTCTTGCTCGGACGGTTGACGCTCGGTCACCACCTGCCAGTCCGCTGGGCTTTCCACCACCACATCCTGATCCTGCACCAAGAGCCCGCCGACAACGCCTGTGAACTCTTTTTCAACTTCGCTCGCATCCTGTGCGTCAAAGGCCAACTCCAAAATCCGAAGATTTTTCTTTTTATTGGTCAAAATAGCTAACGCTTCTGCCGAGTAGCTCGGTGCGATGATGATTTCTAAGAAAATCGGGTGCATCTTTTCAGCCGTCGCAGCATCCACTTCTCTGTTCAGCACGACAATGCCCCCAAAAATCGATACTGGGTCAGCCTCATAGGCATAATCCCAAGCCTGCTCAATAGTCTCTGCCTGACCGATACCACAAGGGTTCATGTGTTTGAGAGCCACAACAGTTGGACGGTCCTTAAAATCACGGATAATCCGAATGGCCGCATCCGCATCACGAATGTTGTTGAAAGACAGCTCCTTACCATTTAACTGCTTAGCAGCTGCGATAGAATAGTCTGTTGGCAGGGCATTTTGGTAGAAATCCGCATTTTGCTGAGGATTTTCTCCGTAACGCATAGGCTGATTGAGGTCATAAGTAATGGTTAATTTTTCAGGCTTATCTTCGCCTACTTGCTTGGTAAAGTAGTCTGCAATAAGGGCGTCATAGGCTGCGGTGTGTCGGAATACCTTGGCAGCCAATCGCTGACGCGTTGGGTAGGTCGTCTGACCCTGCTCTGCTATTTCCCCTAAAACCGTCGGATAATCTGCCGGATCCACTACAACGGTCACGCTGGCGTGGTTTTTAGCTGCTGAACGGAGCATGGACGGTCCACCGATGTCGATGTTCTCCACCGCCAAATCATAGGTCACATCTGGGCGCAAGATAGTCTCTTTGAAAGGATAAAGGTTGACCACTACCAAGTCAATCAGGCCAATTTCATGGTCCTTGGCTGCTTGCAGGTGGCTGTCCAAATCCCGACGAGCCAGCAAACCACCATGGATTTTGGGATGAAGCGTCTTAACACGGCCATCCATCATCTCAGGAAAACCGGTCACATCATCAATTGCAATAGTCGTTACGCCTGCCTGATCCAAGGCAACCTTGGTGCCTCCTGTCGAGATAATCTCCCAACCAAGCTTAGTCAATTCTTGGGCAAACTCCACAATGCCCGCCTTATCGGATACGCTAATTAACGCACGTTTTGTCATGATTTCTCCTTATTTTTTCACTGCCCCCAACTCCTCCAAAACTGCTGGATAGAGTTGGTACTCCGCTTCATGTATTCTGGCTTCAAAGGTTTCTAAGCTATCATCAGCCAGCCTTGGAACTCGGACTTGCTGGATAATTTGTCCTGTGTCAACGCCGCTATCAACCCAGTGAACAGTCACACCACTTGCTGCCACACCTGCATTCCAAGCGTCTTCAATCCCGTGAGCCCCTGGAAATTCAGGCAGATAAGCCGGGTGGATATTGATGATACGACCTTCATATTGAGCTAACAAGGTCGGACCCACAATCTTCATATAGCCTGCCAAGACCACCAAGTCAATCTGGTGCTGGTCTAAGAGTTGGATGAGGGCTTCTTCGTAGGTCTGCTTATCGGCAAACTCTTTTAATTCAAAAGTAAATGCTGCCACACCTAGTTTTTCAGCCCGTTCCAGGACATAGGCGTTTCTGTGGTCTGAAAAGAGGAATGCTACTTCAAACTGCTCTGCAATGACTTGAAAATTAGAACCAGACCCACTGGCAAAAACAGCTATTCGTTTCATTTGATGACCACGCTCTTGTCTTCCTTAGTGATAATGCGGCCGATTTCATAGACTTCTTCATCTACCAATTCACGGACTTTCTCCACCTGCTCTGGACTGACAGCCAGTACCAAGCCGATACCCATATTGAAGATTTCAAACATTTCTTCGTGTTTGATTTGGCCGTACGTTTCAAGGGCTGTAAAGATTGGAAGGACTGGAATCTTATCTTCTTCAATTTCAGCTGCAAGGTTGTCCGCAAACATACGGGGAATATTTTCAATGAAACCACCGCCTGTGATGTGGGCAATGCCGTTGACCAGCCCTGCTTTTACCAGAGGCAATACCTGCTGGACATAGATACGGGTCGGCTCTAGGAGGACTTCCTTAAGAGCTCTGCCATTGAGCTCTGGCAGCAGAGCGTCGCCAGAAACATCCGCAAAAACGCGTCGGACTAGAGAATAACCGTTAGAGTGGATGCCGCTGGAAGCTAGGCCGAGGAGAATGTCGCCTTCCTGGACCTTACTGCCGTCAATAATCTGAGACTTCTCCGCAATACCGACAGCAAAGCCAGCCAGATCATAGTCATCCTCGCCGTACATGCCAGGCATTTCGGCTGTTTCACCACCAATCAAGCCGCAACCAGCCTGGACACAGCCTTCCGCCACACCAGCAACCACCTGCTCCAGCTTGGCTGGTTCATTTTTTCCTGTCGCGATGTAGTCGAGGAAGTAAAGTGGTTCCGCACCTGCAGCGATGATGTCGTTGACACACATGGCCACGCAATCCTGACCAATGGTGTCGTGCTTGTCGTACTGAATCGCCAACATGAGCTTGGTGCCGACGCCGTCTGTTCCTGATACCAAGACTGGTTCTTTGACATCCAGTTTAGTCAGGTCAAACATACCGCCAAAACCACCAAGAGCTCCCATCACACCCAAGCGTTCTGTCCGTGCTACGTGCTTCTTGATGCGTTCGACAACTTCATATCCAGCTTCGACGTCAACGCCCGACTGGGCATAGGCATTTTTATTTGTCATTTTGATTCCTTTCAACAGTTTACAGGTCTGTCAAGTAACGTTGACACCTCTGTCTTTACTTGACATTTTCAATGTAGAAACTCGTTTTCTCTTCTAGGCTACGGAGGTATTCTTCCTCATAGTCATAGAGAGGGGTTGGAAATTCTCCGTCGAAGTAAGCCACACAGAGCCCGCCTTTGGGCGCGTCTGTTTCGATGCCGATGGCTTCAATCATCCCTTCAAGAGAAAGATAGGTCAGACTGTCTGCCCCGATAATCTCACAAACTTCATCAGCTGAATGGTTGGCTGAAATCAGTTCACGACGGGTCTGAATATCAATGCCATAGAAACACGGGTACTTGAGTTCTGGGCTACCGATAGCCACATGGACTTCTTTTGCCCCTGCATCACGAAGAAGCTGGACAATGCGGCGGCTAGTTGTGCCGCGAACAATAGAGTCGTCAATCATGACCACGCGCTTGCCTTTGACAACCCCAGAAACAGCGGACAACTTCATGCGAACTCCCTGCTCACGGAGCTCCTGGGTTGGTTGGATAAAGGTACGCTGAGTGTACTGATTTTTCACCAAACCCATCTCATTTGGCAGGCCAGATTCTTCGGCAAAACCCATAGCAGCGCTGAGAGATGAGTTTGGCACACCGACCACAATGTCGGCTTCATGTTGAAATTCCTGCGCTAAGCGTTTGCCCATATTTTTTCGTGCCGTGTGGACATTGACTCCATGAATAGTCGAATCAGGGCGGGCAAAGTAGACATATTCCATCGAACAGATCGCCAATTGGGTATCACTTGTGTAACTATCATAGTGGATACCCACATCATCTATGATGACAATCTCTCCAGGTTCGACATCCCGTACCCACTCAGCACCGACCACTTCAAAGGCACAAGTTTCGCTGGCAATAACCCAGGCTCCATTTTTCATCTTCCCGATAGATAGGGGACGAAAGCCATTTGGATCCAAGGCCGCAATCAACTTGTCCTCTGTCATCAAGAGATAGGCAAAGCCTCCCTTGACAATGCTCAAAGCCTCCTTGACCTTACCCATAAAATTTGGATTGTGGCTGCGACGAATCAGGTGCATGAGAATTTCAGTATCTGACGAGGCGTTGAAAATAGCACCTTGCGCTTCCAATTCTTTTCTCAGAGAAATGGCATTGGTCAAATTCCCATTATGGGCCAGGCCGAATTCCCCATCATGAAATTTATAAAGGAAGGGCTGGATGTTGCGAATATCCGCCGATCCAGCTGTGGCATAGCGGACATGACCAATAGCTGCGCTCCCTTTCAATCGGTCCAAATCAGCCTGATTTTTGAAAACCTCCGACAGGAGCCCCGTCGCACGATGGCCATGGAGGTTACCGGCATCATTAGAGACAATCCCAGCGCCTTCTTGCCCACGGTGCTGCAAACTGTGGAGACCAAAATAGGTGACTTGAGCGGCTTGAGGGTGTCCCCAGATACCGAAAACGCCACATTCTTCATTAAGTGATTTTACTTCGTACATCGTATTTCCCTAATTATTTTCCAGTAATACTCTTCGAAAATCAAAATTATCCGTTGTCAAGAGCTTTGGTGAGTGAAAAGCTCTGGGGGAGGTTTTCAGTCTGTCGCCTTGAAGCAAGTGAGCGACAGAGTTCTACCTTCAGCATCGTTTCCAAGGCTACTTTTGATTTTCATTGAGTAAAATAGCTTACCGCTGCTACGAAGAGGCCTTGGTCTTTCTTACCAGGGATATTTTTGAAAAGTCCTTCCTCATAGCGTTCGGAGTGTCCCATTTTCCCGATAATTTGACCATTCTTGCTTGTGATTCCCTCAATAGCGTGGCTAGAGCCATTCGGATTGTAACGGCTATCCATGGAAGGTTGACCGTCAAAGTCCACATACTGGCTGAAAATTTGTCCATTGTCACGCAAGACAGCGAATTCTTCATCCGTCACGACAAATTTTCCTTCCCCGTGTGAAACTGGGATAGCGTGAATGTCACCGACTTGGACACCTGCCAACCACGGTGAGTTGACATTAGCAATCCGCGTTTCCACCATTTTAGCAACGTGTTGGTTGGCATCGTTGTAGAAGAGGGTCGGACTGGTTTCACCCGCCTCCTCAAAGTTTCCATAAGGTAGCAAGCCCGATTTGACAAGGGCCTGGAAGCCATTACAGATACCGATGATGAGGCCACCTTTTTCGATGAAACGGTCAATAGCAGAGCGGACCTTGGCGTTTCGTAAGATAGTCACGATAAACTTAGCAGACCCGTCTGGTTCATCCGCAGCGGAGAATCCACCTGCGAAGAAGAGAATGTTGGCCTTGTCAATATTGTCAACCATGGTGTCCACAGACTGTTCAATGCTCTCTGCATCCAAGGTCACAAATGGAACAAGATTGACTTTTGCACCAGCCTGTTCAAAGGCTTTGGCGGAGTCGTATTCTGAGTTGGTACCTGGGAAAACTGGAATGTAAACTACAGGCACTTCAACGGTTTCCTTGGCTTGCACAACTGAAACACTGGCAAGAGCTGGAACTTCTTGTAGTTCTGTATCCTGTTCAAATTCTGTTGGATAAACTTCTTCTAGTTTGCCTTCAAAGGCTACCTGCAAGTCTAGTCCAGCCAGGTTGACACCGTTGACAAGAAGTGTAAAGTCTGTGGTGGTTTGTCCAATCTTCACAGCATCTGGAATGTCTTCTTGCGATGTGAAGACAAAGCCACCAAGTTGACCTGTCAAGCTGGTTTCAAGGTCTGCAAGCTCAACTCTTGCTCCGACTTGGTTACCAAAGGACATAAGGGCTAGACTTTCTAGAACTCCTCCATACTTGACTGCACTAGCAGCCGTAATCGCATAATCGCTCTGCCATTTTTCAAAAGTCTCAAAATTAGACTTGATCAAGGCAAAATCAATGTCTTCTGACAAGACTTGGCCTGGTAGGTAATAGATGTGCTCACCAGCCGCCTTGAACTCAGGCGAGAGAACCTTGCGACTGTCTGCCGTGGTCACACCAAAGGCAACCAGGGTCGGTGGAACTATCAAGTCCTCAAAGGTACCAGACATGGAGTCCTTGCCACCGATAGACGGCAAGCCAAGCTGGATCTGAGCCTCGATAGATCCCAGTAGTGCTGCTACTGGCTGACCGAAACGCTCTGCCTGCTTGTCCATGCGCTGGAAATACTCCTGGTAGGAGAAGCGAGCCTTGGACCAGTTGGCACCTATTGCCACCAAGCGAGCTGTCGCTTCGATGACTGCATAGGCTGCTCCGTGGTAAGGTGACCAGTCTGCCAGATAAGGATGATAGCCCTGAGCCATGACAGAAGCCGTGGTCGTCACACCCTGCTGGACAGGCAACTTCTGCACAGAGCTTTCTGTCGGTGTTAACTGGTGGCGACCTCCGAGTGGGTGGTTGACGGTTGAACGACCAACAGATGAGTCAAAAATCGTCTGCAAACCTTTTTGGCTAGCATGGTTGAGGTCTGATAGAAGGTCTTTCAAGTCCTCCTGTAGCGTTTCAGCGGAAGTTCTACGTGTTTCTGGCAAGTTGACCGCACTGTCAACCACCTTAGCATCCACCACCACGCGCACACCATTGGTATCAAGGAAGGAACGTTCCAAATCGACTATGGTTTGACCATTCCAAGTCATGACCAGGTTTGGCTTTTCAGTAACTTTGGCTACAACAACCGCATGGATATTTTCCTGACGGCAGGCTGCGATAAAAGCGTCTACGTCTTCAGGACGGACAACTACACTCATCCGCTCCTGTGATTCGGAAATGGCAATCTCCGTACCATTCAAGCCTGCATACTTGAGTGGAACCTTGTCCAAGTCGATTTCAAGACCGTCCGCCAGCTCCCCAATGGCTACGCAGACACCGCCTGCACCGAAGTCATTGGATTTTTTGATAAGGCGTGTAACGTCACCATTTCGGAACAAGCGTTGGATTTTGCGTTCTTCAATTGCGTTTCCTTTTTGAACTTCCGCACCAGCCGTTTCCACAGACTCAACTGTTTGAACCTTGGATGAGCCTGTTGCCCCGCCGATACCATCGCGACCGGTTTTGCCTCCCAGTAGGATGACCACATCGCCTGCGACTGGTTTTTCACGGACCACATTTTCCTTTGGAGCGGCACCGACCACGGCACCAAGTTCCATCCGTTTAGCGATAAAGCCTGGGTGGAAATACTCACGCACATAGGTGGTCGCCAGACCAATTTGGTTTCCGTATGAAGAATAACCATGCGCCGCTGTTTTTGAAATGATTTGCTGTGGCAATTTCCCTGAGCGAGTAGCTGTCAGAGGTTGGGTAATATCACCTGCACCTGAAATTCGCATGGCCTGATAAACATAGGAACGACCTGACAAGGGATCACGAATGGCTCCACCGATACAGGTTGCGGCACCACCGAAAGGTTCGATTTCTGTTGGGTGATTGTGGGTTTCATTCTTGAACATAAGGAGCCATGGCTCTTTTACACCATCCACATCCACTTCAATTTCCACCGAGCAGGCATTGATTTCATCTGACACTTCCATATCATCCAGACGACCATTTGCTCGCTCATAACGGCCAAAAATCGTCGCCATATCCATGAGCGTCTGTGGCTTATCTGTCCGACCCAACTCAGTTCGCATCGCCAGGTACTTGTCATAAGTCGCCTGCAATTGCTTGTGGAATTTTGAGGCTGAAAAGTCAATAGACTTTAGCTCCGTTTCAAATGTCGTATGACGGCAGTGGTCACTCCAGTAAGTATCCAAGACCTTGAGTTCTGTCTCAGTTGGCACACGACCGATTGACTTGAAATAGTCCTGAATGAAGAGCAAGTCTTCCACTTCCATAGCCAAGCCAGCCTCACGCTTGTAAGCTGCAAAATCATCCGCTCCGTAGCTAGCAAAAAAGTCTAGGGTCGGAATAGTAGCATCCGACACCGAAAACTCCTGAGCCACCAAAGGAGCATTCAAATCCTTGAAACGCGAATCCACAGGATTGAGCAAATAATTCTTGATAGCAGCCAACTCTTCTTCCTGCACATCACCGTTCAAGATGTAAAGTTGCCCTGTATTGACACGCACCTCCTGGCGACTGCCCAACAAGAGAAGGGCCTCCTGACTGCTTGCAGCCCGCTGGTCAAACTGACCAGGCAAAGCCTCAATAGCAAAATAAACCGCGTCTTCCAAGCCCAGTTCCGCTTCCGACAAGACCTTGTCCGTCACCTGCTCAGTAAAGATGTGCTTGATGGCCTGCTCTAACAAGTCCTCCTCAAGATTGAAAACATCGTAAACCTGCACTAACCGCAAACTTGACAGGCTTGTCAACTGCAAATTATGGGTCAACTCCTTACGAAGAACCTCCGCCTTAATCTGAAAATCCGCCTTCTTCTCAACAAAAATCCGCTTCGCCATTTTTTCCAATCCTTATTTCACTTCCTGTAACTTTGCCAATACGACCTCGTAAACCTCGGTCAAATCCCCGAGACCCCGACGAAAAACATCCTTGTCCAGATGATTACCATCCGCATCCCACAGACGGCAATTGTCCGGCGAAAATTCATCCGCCAATAGAATATGACCATCCTTGTCATAGCCAAATTCTAGTTTAAAATCGACCAAGCGCAGACCAATCTGAGCAAACAAATCCTTCAAGAAATCGTTGATTTTCCGCGTTTCTGCCTTGATATAGGCAAGGTCCTCCGCACTTGCTAAATCCAGAAAAGCAACGTGTTCGTCATTGATAAAAGGATCATCTAAGTCATCGTTTTTATAGTAAAATTCTACAATCGGCGTCGCAAGTTCTATCCCTTCTTCCACCCCAAAGCGTTTGGAAAAAGAACCAGCCGTGATATTGCGCAAAACCACCTCCAGCGGAATAATCTCCACTTTTCTATTCAATTGCTCTGAATCTGACAAACGTTTGATAAAATGCGTCTTGACTCCAGCTTCATTCAACTTTTCAAAAATCAAGGATGAAATCAGATTATTAAGTCGCCCTTTTCCAACAATCTGCTCTTTCTTACCACCATTAAAAGCCGTCGCCTGGTCCTTGTAAACCGCAACAATCTGGTCACTATCAACTGTAGCGTAGATATCTTTAGCTTTTCCTGAATAGAGAAGGTCTGTTTTCATTAAAATGTTCGCCTTTCATAAAATATTCTAGTCTTTTCGTTTATTCTATCACATAATATTCGTGTTAACAATTAAAAGTCTAAAATACTATCGAATAAAAAGAAAAACGCCCGTAATCTACGAACGTTCTTTCAATTGACTCCAAATAAAATCCACAATATCTGCTAATGTTTCAAAGCGCTCAATCGCAGCATCTGGAACATCGACACCAAACTCGTCTTCCAAATTAAGAACAAATTCCATGACCTCAACCGAATCTTGGGCAATATTGTCCGTCAAAGAAGAATCAGGCTGGACAAGAAAGTCCTCTCCCTTCTCCTCTTGAATCATCTCCACAATCTTCTGATAAACTTGCTCTCTAGTCATGATTGTTCTCCACTGGTGAAAATTTGGCCACTGATTTTTCTACTATATTAGCATCCAAAATCTGACGAACCTGCTTTATCGTATAGAAAATAGCTGTTGCATCGCTAGACCCGTGCGCTTTAATAACCGGAGCTTTGAGTCCCAATAAGACTGCGCCGCCTGCCGTCTTGTAATCCAAGGCTCCTAGAGCCTTCTTCAAGGTCGGTTTGAGCAAGAGACCACCGATTTTGGCTAGGAAACTACCTGATTTGATAGCACCTGTCAACTGACCGACGATAGACTTAGCCGTTCCTTCAACTGTTTTCAACACAGCGTTTCCCGTGAAACCATCGGTCACAACCACATCAGCAACGCCGTTGAGCAACTCACGCGCCTCCACATTGCCGATAAAGTTGATAGACGGTTCCTGACTGAGAAGAGCAAAAGCCTCTTGATGCACAGGTGTTCCCTTGGTTTCCTCCGTACCATTGTTCAAGAGAGCCACGCGCGGATTCTTGACCCCACGCACATGCTCCGCATAAAATGAGCCAAGAATACCATACTGATAGAGGTGATGAGCTGTATTTTCTGCATTGGCCCCCAAATCCATCATATCAAATCCCTTGCCATCCATAGTCGGCAGAGTGGACATGAGTCCGGGACGATCAATATTCTTAATACGACCGACAACAAAGACACCTGCCGCCAGAAGAGCCCCCGTATTTCCAGCTGATAGCACTGCATCCGCCTGCCCATCCTTAACAGCCTGAGTCGCCAAAACCATAGAAGAGTTTTTCTTGCGACGAATAGCTCGAACTGGTTCATCATCCGAATTGATTTTCTCATCCGTATGGATAATGGTCACTCGCTCCGACGCTGTCAAATAGGGCTTGATTTTAGCCTCATCCCCATAGAGCTGAATTTCAATATCCGAAAATTCCTTGAGGGCCTGATTAACCCCTTCAATGACCGCCTGAGGGGCATGGTCCCCACCC
This sequence comes from Streptococcus sp. A25, assembly GCF_043674095.1. Classification (NCBI taxonomy): domain Bacteria; kingdom Bacillati; phylum Bacillota; class Bacilli; order Lactobacillales; family Streptococcaceae; genus Streptococcus; species Streptococcus sp. A25. Next base: position 6,123 of record NZ_JBIMJO010000017.1, on the reverse strand, counting down.
ATAGCATCTACTGCAATACGTTTCATTCGTTTTCCTCATTTTCTTTCTTCATAATCTGCCCCCAAGACGACAAATCATCGATAAATTTCTTGGACTTCAAGTGAATACCGACATATTCCTCATAGAGCTGGTCGATAAAGAGCCGCAACTTCCGTTTCATGTCCGGCTTGATCGAAATGGTTTCTAAATCATCAAAAGAAATGGCCTGAAATTGGTCCAGCAAGTAGGGCACATTGGGGTCCAGATGAGCCCTTCGTTCATCCTTATGATAATGTTGCGGACAGAGAACGCCACTGTATTGATAGGAATAGTCAAAAGGCAGACCAACTCGGTGACAAAAAGCACACTCGTGAAAATTAAGCCCAATTCCAAACCGCTCCAGCAGTTGAATTTCAAAAATATTGGTCAAAATCTCATAGTCCAAGCCCGATTCCATCAAATCCAAAGTCTTAACCAAAAAGGCAAAGAGCGGCGCATCATGAATCCTATCCTGCAAGGCAGCATCCGCCAAGGCCATCAAATAAGTTGCGTAGCTGAGCTTGAAAATATCCCCATTGATTTCCTTGAAGAGCTGAACCTGATGAAAATCCTCGATGTAGCACAGACCCTCTTCATTGATTTTGACAATAAAATCGGCATAGGTCAAGGGTTGGATAGCAGCAACCAGCTTAGACTTAGAAGCATGTTTCACGAAAAACATCCGCTTGCCAGCCTGTTCCGTAAAAATCTTGACCAACTTGTCGTCTTCTCGGTAATTGCGATTATAAAGGACTAATCCCCTTGTCTCAATTCGCTCCATTTTCTTCTAAAAACTCTTTTAGACGGACCATGGCTGTTTGGATAGACTCCATGCTGGCTGCATAGGAAATCCGCACATAGCCCTCACCATATTGACCGAAAGCTGCACCCGGAATAAAGGCCACCGCCTTTTTCTGGGCAAATTCCTGTAAGAAGCTAAAGGAATCTTGACTATAGCCCGCAGGAATTTTCGCAAAAATGTAAAAGGCGCCATCTGGCTTGATAATCTTAAAGCCCAACTCCGTCATCTTCTCGATAATATAATCCCGACGCTTGATGTACTCCGCTCGCATCGGTAGAGCATCATCCTTACCATTTTTCAAAGCCTCAACCGCGCCGTACTGCATAGCTGTCGATGCCGCTGTCACCAAGTACTGGTGGCTCTTGATAATCTGCGCAATAATCGGCGCCTGACTCATGATTAAACCAATCCGCCATCCCGTCATAGCATGGGATTTGGACAGACCTTGAATGAGAATGGTCTGCTCAGGCAAAAACTCCGCAATCGACGTATGAGGCTGACCTGTGTAGGTCAATTCAGCATAAACCTCATCAGACAAGACAAAGATTGGGTATTTGCGCAAAACATCTGCAAAGGCCGCAATCTGTTCACGTGAATAGGTCACACCAGTCGGATTAGCAGGATAGTTGAGAATGACCGCCTTGAGCTTGTCTCCCTGCTCGATAATGGCTTGTTCCAGCATCTCTGGTGTCAATACAAAATCATTGGCCGTCGTATCAATTTCCACAATATCTGCCCCGACCATATTAACAATCGGCTCATAACCAGGATAAGCTGGCGCAGGCAAGAGCACCGTATCTCCAGCTTCTAAGATAGCCACCAAGCTAGCCGACAAAGCCTCTGTCGCTCCAATAGTTGACAGGATTTCTGTTTCTGGATTGTAGGACAGATTGTACTTTTCAAATACAAATTCCGCTGCCGCCTGACGCAATTCCAAAAGACCTGCCATACCAGTATAATAACTCTTGTTGTCATCAATGGCCGCCTTAGCCGCTTCCTTGACATGGTCTGGCGTCGTAAAATCAGGCTCGCCCAGCGTTAATTTCAAAACTCCAGGAATATGAGAAATCGACTGATCAAACTGACGAATCATAGACACTTCAATTCGATTGAGATTTTTATTAAAACGATCTAATAAATTCATACATTCACCTCAAAAAGATATAGGTTTATTATAATACATTTCCAGCAGAATGAACAGAAAAAAAGAAGAGAAGCTTGCGCTCCCCTTTACCCTCATTATCTTTTATGTGATTCAAACAGCGGTGACAGCGGACGTTTTTCATGGATACGAATAATCGCTTCCGCCAACAAATGCGCTATAGAAATCTGCTCAATCTTATCAATCAAACGGTCTTGTGGAATCTCAATGGTATCCAAGACAACCAGTTTCTCTATGGCTGACTTACTGATATTATCCATAGCAGGTCCAGACAAGACAGGGTGGGTACAAGATGCATAGACAGCTGTTGCACCAGCTTCGGCCAGAGCATCTGCCGCATGGCAAATTGTTCCTGCCGTATCAATCATATCATCAATCAAGATACAGGTCTTGCCCTTAATATCACCGATGATATTCATAACCTCAGAAGTATTCATCTTATCGACACTACGGCGCTTATCAATAATGGCAATCGGTGTTTTCAAGAATTGGGCCAACTTCCGTGCACGGGTCACACCACCATGGTCTGGAGATACAACCACATAACCATCTCCCATCATGCCACGACGCTCAAAATAATCTGCAATCAAAGGCGCACCCATCAAATGGTCGACCGGAATATCAAAGAAACCTTGAATTTGTGCCGCATGGAGGTCAATGGTCAAGAGACGATTTACACCTGCGGTCTCTAACATATTAGCTACTAGTTTTGACGTAATTGGCTCACGAGAACGAGCCTTACGGTCCTGGCGTGCATAACCATAGTATGGCATCACAACGTTAACTGACTCAGCAGAAGCCCTCTTCAAGGCATCTACCATAATTAAAATCTCCATCAAGTTATCATTTACAGGAGAACTTGTTGATTGAAGGATGTACACATGGCTACCACGAATCGATTCTTCGATATTTACCTGGATTTCACCATCAGAAAATTGACGAACACTTGACTTCCCTAAAGGAATTCCCATTTCTTTTGCTACTTCAGCTGCAAGCTTTTGATTGGATGATAAAGCAAACAACATTAAGTCAGAAAACGCCATGACTGCCTCCTAAAAATTTCTACTTATCTATTTTAAACCTTTTTTCTCCATTTTTCAAATAAAAATAGAACGCCTCCAATAGACGTCCTATGAAATTTTAATTTGGATAAATGTAGCCAGCAATTCCTGAGGAGCTAGCATTAAACCAGCCACGGAAATTACTTACATAACGATTACCGTTAAAGTTTGATTCCATTACCTGAATTTCAGATCCATTTACAGCTGTTACTACTGCAACGTGACCATAGTAAGAATTGGTCCATACTGCAACTGCGCCAACTTGTGGTGTCGAACCAGTTCTGAAACCAGCTGCAGCTGCAGAACCAAGCCATTGACCACCATTACCCCAGTAGTTTCCTACCCAAGGAGCAATCTGTTTAACACCCCATGTACATTCACCTACAGGATAAGTATTACCTGCAGAGTAAGTAACAACTGGTGTGGCAACCGTTGTCGCTTCAGCAGCCGGTGTAGCTGCCGCAACTGCTGGAGCAGGAGCCGGTGTAGCTTCCTGTGCTTGAGCTGGCGTCTCTGCCGCAGGAGTCGCAGGAGCTGGTGTGGCAGCTGCAACAGTATTAGAAATAACTGGCGCTACAGCCTGTCTTTGTTTAGCCGCAAGCTCAGCTTGACGAGCCTGATAAGCTGCTTGCTCTTCAGCCGCCTTACGCGCTGCTTCTTCAGCAGCTGCTTTTTGAGCAAGCAAAGATGCTTTTTCATTTTCAGCAGTTGCTTTTTCAGCAGCCAAGTTCAATTGAGCTGCTTTCAAAGATGCTTCTTGTGTTTTCAACTCAACCGCTGCATCTTCTAATTTTTGCTTGTTAGCATATACAACGTTAATCGCTTCTTGGTTAGCGATTTGTTTTTCTTCAATAGCTTCTTTATCTAATTTTTGTTGTTCCAACATACGTTTGTTTGCCGAAACAATTTCACGCATAGCGTTAACACGAGATACTGCATCAACGAGCGATTTTGAATCCAATACAGTATTGATATAGCTAGTTGCAGAACCATTTACTTGAGCACTACGAGCTTGCTCTTTTAAGACACCATCACGTGAAACAATATCCGCAGACAGACGCTCAATTTCAGCGCTCAACTGAGCAGATTCTTCTTCTAACCGTTCATTTTCTGCATTCAATGCATCCTGTTCTGCATAGATGGCATTGACTTTTCCTTGAAGTGCTTCAACCTCTGCTTGTGCTGACGCTTGTTGAGCTGCAATCGAATTTATTTTCTCATCTTGAGCGGCAATTTTACTATCAGTATCATTTGCACTGATTGTCGCTACATTACCTACTTGAGAAAGAACGATCGTGCTCAAAAATAGTGTAGCAATTACTTGTTTCTTCATATTGCAAGATACTCCTCTATACTTTCTGACTTCTATTATTCTATCACAAAAAATGCGCCCTAATATTACGCGTTTATTACACTTTTATGTCTTAACTGTGATGGAAAAAAATCGGCCTAGCCATGGATAAATAAATATAAAAATCAGAGTATTGATAATCAGTGTTGGAAGTAAATGATAGAAGAGAAAAATGAAAATAGACAGATGAGATAAGCTAAACACTCGTGCCAAAAGAAAGCCAATCATTTCAAAAAAGAAAATCATGACAAACTGCATCATAAGCAAGGTCCCAAATTTCCAAGGTAACTTATCACTAAAATAATAAACGAAACACAAGAGAACTGGGAATAATACCGTAGCCACACCAATAAGATCTAAGTAATAAATATCAAAAAGAAAACCTAAAATAGCCACTGGAAGAACTGTCTGAGAAAAACGACATTGCAAACTAACATACAAGGCATAGAAAAAAAGAAGATAGGAACTCGCTGACAAAAATCCCGGTAAAAAATTTGTATACAAGAGGGCTAGTTGCCCATCCAATAGAAAAATCAGCACAGATAAACTTAGGAGTAGAATAGGAAACCATTTATTTCTCATATTATTTACCAACCATTAACACCGAATATAGATTGGAAAAATCAGCCGCAGGTGAGACAAATACAGACTTTTCACTGCTACTTGCATTTTCCTGCACAGACTGAACCTTCCCCACTGGCAGATTTGCCGGCACAGTTCCACCAAAATCGCTAGTCACCACCTGACTCCCTACCTTTATCTCTTTTTCTTCATTCAACTGCGAAATGATAAAGCTATTTGATTCAACATCATAACCAGATAGAATACCATAAACCGAGTCAGATCCAAGAATAATCTTGACGGGCACTTTTAACTCAAAAGAGTCATTTGTAAACAAGGAAACTACTGAACTAGTCGACGTCATATCTGAAACAAAACCAATCAAACCATTATTTGACAATACCAAACTGTTTAGGGTTATTCCATCATTTTCCCCCATATCGACCGTTAGGGTCTGGTTCCAAGCCATTGGCGAACGAGAAACAACCATAGCAGCTGTAAAATCTAAGCTAGAATACTCCTCCTTCATAGCAAGATTCTTTCTCAAGTTTTCATTTTCTTTCACCAAACTTTCATTCTGTGATTGAACATTCCCAAGTGTCATAATTGAAGACTTAAGGTCACTATTTTCATCGTAACTGGCAAATAAGTCTTCTACAATATTCTTCTGTCGCGCTAAGGATTGAAATGGCCAACCAACAAACCGATGAACAGTTGAAAGTCTATTAGTAACGACTGAAAATCCATTAAATATACTGACCCTCGTCGAAAGAAAAAGCAAAGAAAACGATATAATTACAACTGAAAGAGCGTATAAGAGATAGCGAAAAAATTTATTCATGACTGTCACCCAATTTGTGTAAAATAAAAAGAGATTATCTAACGATATCTCTTTACTACGGAGAATAAGGGATTCGAACCCTTGCGCCAGTTACCCGACCTAACGATTTAGCAAACCGTCCTCTTCAGCCTCTTGAGTAATTCTCCTTAATAACGAATGAAATGGGCACGAGTGGAATCGAACCACCGACCTCACGCTTATCAGGCGTGCGCTCTAACCATCTGAGCTACGCGCCCAAGATGATCTTGGGTAATGGCGCGAGACGGAATCGAACCGCCGACACATGGAGCTTCAATCCATTGCTCTACCAACTGAGCTACCGAGCCA
>NZ_JBIMJO010000016.1:0-63983 GCF_043674095.1 Streptococcus sp. A25 | reverse complement strand
AGTCAGTCAGCGAGTCAATCTCTGAATCAGTATCTGAGTCAGTCAGCGAGTCAATCTCTGAATCAGTATCAGAATCCGTATCTGAGTCAGTCAGCGAGTCAATCTCTGAATCAGTATCTGAGTCAGTCAGCGAGTCAATCTCTGAATCAGTATCAGAATCCATTTCAGAGTCTGTAAGTGAGTCCATCTCAGAATCAATTTCTGAATCGGTATCAGAGTCAATCTCTGAGTCAGTAAGCGAATCCGTCTCAGAATCAGTCTCTGAATCAGTATCAGAATCTATTTCAGAATCGGTATCGGAGTCAATTTCTGAGTCAGTAAGCGAATCAACTTCAGAATCAGTATCAGAGTCAGTTTCAGAATCAGTATCTGAGTCAATCTCAGAATCAGTGTCTGAGTCAGTCTCAGAATCGGTGTCTGAGTCAATTTCTGAATCAGTCTCTGAGTCAGTATCAGAATCAGTGTCTGAGTCAATTTCTGAATCAGTATCAGAATCAGTGTCTGAGTCAGTCTCAGAATCGGTGTCTGAGTCAATTTCTGAATCAATTTCTGAATCAGTATCAGAATCAGTAAGCGAATCAGTAAGCGAATCAGTCTCAGAATCTGTATCAGAGTCAATCTCTGAGTCAGTATCAGAATCTGTATCAGAGTCAATCTCTGAGTCAGTATCAGAATCAATTTCTGAATCAGTAAGCGAGTCAGTATCTGAATCAGTATCAGAGTCAATCTCTGAGTCAGTTTCAGAATCAATTTCTGAATCAGTTTCTGAGTCAATCTCTGAGTCCGTTTCTGAATCAATCTCTGAATCAATCAGCGAATCCGTCTCTGAGTCCGTTTCTGAATCAATCTCAGAATCTGTATCTGAGTCAATCTCTGAGTCAGTATCAGAATCTGTATCAGAGTCAATCTCTGAGTCAGTATCAGAATCAATTTCTGAATCAGTAAGCGAGTCAGTATCTGAATCAGTATCAGAGTCAATCTCTGAGTCAGTTTCAGAATCAATTTCTGAATCAGTTTCTGAGTCAATCTCTGAGTCCGTTTCTGAATCAATCTCTGAATCAATCAGCGAATCCGTCTCTGAGTCAATCTCCGAGTCAGTATCAGAATCAATTTCTGAATCTATCTCAGAATCAGTATCAGAATCAATTTCTGAATCAATTTCTGAATCAGTATCAGAGTCAGTATCAGAATCAATTTCTGAATCAGTATCCAAGTCAGTATCTGAATCCGTTTCTGAATCAGTATCAGAGTCAATCTCTGAGTCGGTTTCTGAATCAATCTCAGAGTCCGTTTCTGAATCAATCAGCGAATCCGTCTCTGAGTCAATCTCTGAGTCAGTATCAGAATCAATTTCTGAGTCAGTATCTGAATCTGTTTCTGAGTCAATCTCTGAGTCAGTATCAGAATCAATCTCTGAGTCCGTTTCTGAATCAGTAAGCGAGTCAATCTCTGAGTCAGTTTCAGAATCAATTTCTGAATCTGTTTCTGAGTCAATCTCTGAATCAATCAGCGAATCCGTCTCTGAGTCCGTATCAGAATCAATTTCTGAGTCAGTATCAGAATCAGTATCTGAATCCGTCTCTGAGTCAATCTCCGAGTCCGTTTCAGAGTCCGTTTCTGAATCAGTATCAGAGTCAGTCTCTGAATCAATTTCTGAATCAGTATCAGAGTCAATCTCTGAGTCCGTTTCTGAATCAATTTCTGAGTCAGTATCAGAATCTGTATCTGAATCAGTATCAGAGTCAATCAGCGAATCAGTAAGCGAGTCAGTTTCTGAATCAATTTCTGAATCAGTAAGCGAGTCAGTATCTGAATCAGTATCAGAGTCAATCTCTGAGTCAGTTTCAGAATCAATTTCTGAATCAGTATCAGAGTCCGTATCTGAATCAATTTCTGAATCAGTTTCTGAGTCCGTTTCTGAATCAATCTCAGAATCTGTATCTGAGTCAGTATCTGAATCAGTATCAGAGTCAATCAGCGAATCAGTATCAGAGTCAGTTTCTGAGTCAGTATCAGAATCAATTTCTGAATCAGTATCAGAGTCAGTATCAGAATCAATTTCTGAATCAGTATCAGAGTCAATCTCTGAGTCCGTTTCTGAATCAATCTCAGAATCAGTATCAGAGTCAATCTCTGAGTCAGTATCTGAATCAGTATCAGAGTCAGTTTCTGAGTCAGTATCTGAATCAATTTCTGAATCAGTAAGCGAGTCAGTATCTGAATCAGTATCAGAGTCAATCTCTGAGTCAGTTTCAGAATCAATTTCTGAATCAGTATCAGAGTCCGTATCTGAATCAATTTCTGAATCAGTTTCTGAGTCCGTTTCTGAATCAATCTCAGAATCTGTATCTGAGTCAGTATCTGAATCAGTATCAGAGTCAATCAGCGAATCAGTATCAGAGTCAGTTTCTGAGTCAGTATCAGAATCAATTTCTGAATCAGTATCAGAGTCAGTATCAGAATCAATTTCTGAATCAGTATCAGAGTCAATCTCTGAGTCCGTTTCTGAATCAATCTCAGAATCTGTATCTGAGTCAATCTCTGAGTCAGTATCTGAATCAGTATCAGAGTCAGTTTCTGAGTCAGTATCAGAATCAATTTCTGAATCAGTTTCTGAGTCCGTTTCTGAATCAATCTCAGAATCAGTATCAGAGTCAATCTCTGAGTCAGTATCAGAATCTGTATCTGAATCAGTATCAGAGTCAATCAGCGAATCAGTATCAGAGTCAGTTTCTGAGTCAGTATCAGAATCAATTTCTGAATCAGTTTCTGAGTCAGTGTCTGAATCAGTTTCAGAATCCATTTCCGAGTCAAGTGTAGAAGTTCACTCTAATGGTCCAGGTTTAGTAAATCCACCACTACCTCCAATAGATATCGAATCAGTTTCAGAATCAATATCAGAGTCGGTCTCTGAATCCATTTCTGAATCTGTATCCGAGTCAATCAGTGAATCAGTACCTGAGTCAGTATCTGAATCAGTATCTGAATCAACTCCTTCACAGGATTCACAGCTTCCTCGTAAGTCAGCAGTATTGCCAAGTACAGGTGAGGAGTCGTCATCTTGGGCAGGATTGCTTGGAGCAGGCCTCTTGTTTGGTGCTTTGTACAAACGTCGCAAAAAAGACGAAGAAGAAAAGTAATTAAAGCTAGAAGTCAAAAAGAAAAGTAGCTAGCAAATGCCAGCTACTTTCTTTGTATCAAGTTATGATTTAAATATGGAAAAACCGATAATCAGTTGAATAATAGACAAAGAAACAGTACACTAATAGATAAGTAATAGAACGGCTAGCAGTTTTTATGGAAAAAGCTGGCGCATAAGATTTTTTAGATTCATTTAACCTAAAAATAGTAGCCTCAAAAAAGGAAAAATATGTGCCAACTAGCTATATTTTCCGTAGGAAAATTGAAAATGTATTCATTAAAAAAACTTAGTGTTTTCACAGTCTTTTTATTGACTTAGCCTAGCAATAGTGCTAAAATTGGGAGACTCTTTTGGACATATTTAAAACTAGTAAGACATGAGCAAAAAACGCAGTTAAAAAAATGATTTTTTAACACTTTTCTTGAAACAGCGAATAAGAATGAACAAGTCATACTAGTTGAATCGAAGCTGCCCTTTAACGAGGGCGACTTCGATTTATCATATGTGGGGATAAATAAGGTCTTATCCCTAGATATGATAAGGAATAGGAAGTTTATATTATGAAAAATATATGGAGAAACTATCGTTCTTCTAATCTAGCTAACCGTCTGACCTGGATGATTGGCATCGTATTTGTCTATATGTTGGGGAAATATATCCCAATCGCAACCCTTCCTGTTGCAGGCATTGAAGCGGGTGCATATAAATTAGATAGTGCCTTGGAGAACTTGGCCATGGTAACAGGTGGTCAGTTTTCGACCCTGAATCTATTTTCTCTCGGGCTGAGTCCTTGGATGACAGGGATGATCTTGTGGCGTTTTTTGACGCTCTTTAAGACAATTAAAGGTTTAACTGCCCAACAAAGCCATCGCTACCGCATGTTACTGATGTTTATTGTAGCCTTGATCCAGTCCATTGGGGTTAGTTCCCTATCAGAGTACTATCAGTTTAGTCAGTTTGGTGACTATTCACTCCCAATCGTAAGGGGAATTACAATGGTAGTGATGATTGCCGGTAGTTTTGTCCTCATGTGGTTGGCAAATGTGAATGGCCGTAAGGGCTTAGGAGGCCCATCGGTTATTATTGTCTCCAACATGATTTTAACTTTTATCATTAATATCATCCGGTATTTTTTAGAAAAACGATTGGGAGGCCTCGAATTTTTGTTGACGATTGCGGTGATTGCATTAATCGCTTCTGCCTTGATTTGGATTACAGTTGTCATCTATCGAGCAGAGTATCGGATTCCGATTCGACGGATAATGATTATCAGTGCATTTGCCGAATCCACCTATATCCCAATTCGGGTGACGCCGGCAGGAGGGATGCCTTTCATGTATGCGATGACGCTGATGTCCTTGCCACCAATTCTGATTTCAGCTATGTTGCAGATTTTTCCAGAAAATCCTATATTGAAGGAGCTGGTTGGGAAGGTGAGTATTTCAGAATTACTCGGGATTCTGGTGTATATCTTCTTGCTCTTCATCTTAGCAATTGGTTTTGCCTACTTCAATATAGACCCGACTGAAGTCGCGGAAAATATGCAGAAAAGTGGGGACTATATCGAGAATGTTCGTCCAGGAGAGGCAACTCGGAAGTACATTTCCTTCTATCTAAATCGTTTAACCTTGGTTGGTGCGATCTATACCTGCTTGATGGGAGGTGTGCCCTTGATCCTGGTGTGGAGCCAGCAAGGGCAAATCAGTATCGCACTGTTGATCAACAATATTTATATTGTCACTACCCTTTTGTTGGGCATAGTGGAACAGGTTCGTATTCTTCGTTCATGGAGAGAATACGACGAGATTATTTAAAGGAGTTACTATGTTTTATTTTGTCCCATCCTGGTATCAAGGAAATCGTAAGTGGTATATGGAAGCCCCATTATGGTTTCGTGCCATTGAAAATATGACCTTTGACGATGCAGTGAATCAATTGAAGACCTTCCAGGCTGCGGGCGAAGAAACGATGATGCTCTTGTTGGGGTACCAACCTCATTTGCGCTATTTTTTGCACCGTCAAGATATTCTTTCAACCCCTTACTGGTCCTTCTTTGACGAGATTCAAAATATCCAAAGTAAAAATACCAAGGTGCTCCAGGTAACTGATTTGACTTGGCCACAGGGGGCACGTTTTGTCTATACTCCCTTTGCCTTGTTGGTCAAAATTGGGGATGAACGGATTGCGGAAGTACATTTTGCTGAAAGCGGCAATCTCTTGAAAGTGGAATACTTTAAGGAGAATGAAGTCACCTACCACTACCTGTTCGACGATCGTGGATTTTTATCGAGTATCCTTTATTTTTCAGATGGGAAGCCTAGCCATCAGGATTATCTGAATGAAAAAGGGGTCTGGCAGGTTCGTGAGCACTTGACAAAAGCTTCCAATCTCATTACCATCAACCCACGTGCAGATCAGGAATTCTTCCAGCTGGCTTATGAGAGCTGGGATGATTTGATTTTAGAGAAGTTATTCTTCTTCAAACGTCTGCGTATGACAGAACAAGACTACTTGGTTATTGCAGTCCATGAGCAACACAATCGCCTCTTGTTGGATGCTTTTGAACAACAGAAAAAAGTGTTGTCCTTTAGTGGTGACCGCTACAGTCTCCAAGTGGGCAGTGACTTAAAGCGTCTTGCTCAAGAAGGTGATGTCCTGGTAGTGGATTCGGAGAAAAACAAGCTGGCCCTTGAGTACAGTTTGGCCCAGCTGGGAACCCCTGCTCACCATGTCAGCAAGGTGACGCCGTTTGATACACGTTTGCGTTTAGGACGCAGTCAGACGGTCAAGGAATTGATTATTTACTGGCAGATAGACGGCGCAAGCCGTGAAGACTATTTACAAACCCTGCATGTTTTATTGCAGTTAATGGAAGAAAATCCCTTGATTGAATTGGATATTGTCAGCTATGAACGTGCACGCAATATGAAGGCTTTGGAAAGTGAAATGATTGCTCTTCTGCAGGAAAAATACACACTTGCTCGGTTCATGAAAGTATCGGAAGAGGCTGGTGAAAACCAATTGGAAGAGGATCAAGAGATGACCTTGTCCAGCATTCGCTTCCATACCTTTACCAATGAAAATCAGATTATTCGCCAATTAGATACGACTCGATTGGTATTGGATTTGGGACAGGTTCCGCATCTTTATACTCAGATTGCTAGTATTAGCGCCGGAATCCCACAAGTCAATCACCAAGCTTCAGAGTATGTAACGCATGGGGAAAATGGTTGGATTGTGACGGGAATTAAAGACCTGACAGAAGCAGTCGCTTATTACTTTGATGGTCTGACAAACTGGAATAGGTCCCTTGTTTCAACTGTTCAAAAAATGGGGGACTACACTAGCGGTCGCATTATTGATCAATGGAAAGAATTATTAGAAAATAAAGGCTAACAGAATGAAAATTTTACAGATAGGAAGCCAAGATTGGTCGAAAGGAAAGGAGCTTCCAGAAGACCTGGAATGGCTTTATACGAGTGCAGAAGGCATTGCAGACCTTCTCCAAGACTTAAACGATGCAGCTTTGGCAAAAATTCCTGCTGAAAAATTAGCAGAAATGGGAGAAAATCCCAAGGTACCACTTTACTTTACAGGAATCCTAGTGACTGACTCTTTGTCGGAAAAGCAACTTGAACCTTTGATGAATAACATCGAAGCTTACGCTGTCTTTATGACAGAAAATGTGGAGGTCTTTGATATAGCTCCGACTGGTTTTTACCGCAGAAAGGTGATGTCTTACCTACCTATACAGGGAAGCCAGGAAGAGTTGATCGCTTTTCTCCATATGAACCTTTTTTCAGGACAATATGGGGCTAAGTTAAAGATCCCTGAGATTGATGTTAATCCCAACTTTACAGGTCAAGTTGATTATGAGGGCAATGTCGGTGTTACGTTTACAGGTGATTTCGGGGAGGATTTTCAACCTCTAATGACATTTCGTTATAACTTGGGGACCTTTCCCACGTCTCTTGAAATCTGGTTGGAATACATAAAAAATGGAGACTGTGAACTTCGTCTAGAGTTGGATCTGATCCGTAAGGGATCTTTAGCGGATGTTTTTGAGAAACAGATCTTGAGTGAAGAAGAAATGAAAGAACCTTATGTTCTAGCACGACATCCAGAGGTTGGTTTCTATAGTGTGTCTGTTTCTGCCAGAGGGACAGGATCTATCAAGACTGGTGTACTCCATTGGCGTTATTCGCGTTCTGGACTTGGTCGTTTTATCTTAGGGGGCAAGCGTCATTCGGATGCCAAGCGCCAAGAAATTTTTCATTACTTTAACCCTGGAGATATGAAACCACCTTTGAATGTTTATTTCTCTGGTTTTCGTGGAGCGGAAGGATTTGAAGGTTTCTTCATGATGAAACGCTTGGGAGCTCCCTTTCTACTCATAGCCGATCCACGTTTGGAGGGAGGATGCTTCTATTCTGGAACAGATGAATTAGAAGGTCATTTACAATCTGCGATTCAAGAAGCTTTGGATTATTTGGGATTTGATTCGAACCAACTTATTCTTTCCGGTCTATCAATGGGAGCATTTGGTGGCTTGTACTATGCGTCTCATTTTAATCCCCATGCTGTTATCGTCGGGAAGCCGTTTACAAACTTAGGAGAGACTGTTTCTAATTTGAAGTTGAAGCGTCCCGGCGAGTTTGAAACCAGTGGTGACATGATTCGTAATGTTGTCGGTGGAGCTGATTCTGCCTCAGTTGAAGCCTTTAACCAACGATTCTGGGATAAATTTGGCGAATCAGATTTTCATACGACTCAATTTGCGATTGCGTATATGGAGCAGGATGACTATGATGGCCATGCTATGGAACGCCTGATTGATTATTTGGCGGATAAGGATGTCCATATTTTCTGTAAGGGGTATGAAGGCCGACACAACGACAATAGTCGAGCCATCAACCGTTGGTTTATGGCTCAGTACCATAAGATTCTAAAAAATGATTTTGGAAGGGACATGTAATGGTAGAAGCGTTAGTGCAAAAATTACTCTGGACAGGAGTAACCCCAGGTGTAAACTACCTGTACGGTTCAATGATACAGATACAGAAAGACTCGATTTTTTTTGAGAATCTTCATTTTTCACCAGGTAAACCCATTAAAACATGGCGATCTCGGACTAACTACCAGGCCAATCGTTCCTGTCCAGAACTCCCCTTGCTCTATCCAGGAGTTACCTATCGCCTAGAGCAAAAGGTCACCATCACGCCTGAACAGACCGCCTATTTTCAAATTCAATATTTCAATCGCCAGAATGAGGAAATCCAACGGGATATCCTCAGAAATGGGCAAGAAGAATTTACCTTTCCTAAAGATGCCTTCACCTATCGGATTTCCCTAATGAGTGCAGGTTGTCGGCAGGTGGAATTCTTCCATATTGCGATTTATGGACCTGAAAATAGCGCCAAACCTTTGATAGAAAGAAATCAGGTCAGTAGCTACACATCAGATCAGGAACCTGAGGAACTAAGATTGGTGAGCCGCTTGATTCACCAAAAAGGATAAAGGAATAGCAACCATGCAATACAAGACTTCTTTGCTGAATCAGATTCGGTTGAGAAAGATTAAAAAATTAACCAGACAGATTAATGCTCTGTCCGATACCTATGAAGGGATGACCGATCAAGACTTGGCGAATCAAACAAGTCTCTTTAAGGCGCGCTTGGAAGCAGGAGAGGACCTAGACGATATACTGGTAGAAGCGTTTGCGGTTTGTAGGGAAGCCTGTTACCGTGTCCTAGGTCAATTTCCATATGATGTACAGGTGATGGGGGGAATTGCCCTCCATCAAGGGACCATTGCGGAGATGAAGACTGGTGAGGGAAAAACCCTGACGGCGACAATGCCCCTATACCTCAATGCCTTATCAGGAAAAGGCGCGATTTTGGTCACCACCAATGAGTATCTGGCCAAGCGGGATGCTCTGGAAATGGGGCAGGTCTATGAGTTTCTCGGCCTAACTGTTGGTCTTGGTGTCTATGATGATGACCAAGAAGGAGATGCAGAGACTAAACGAATGGTCTATGGAGCCGATATCACCTATGTAACAGGTGCTGGTCTGGGTTTTGATTACCTGTCTGATAACCTTGCTTCTTCAAAGAGCGAGAAGTTCCTACGTGACTTTAACTATGTTATTGTTGATGAGGCGGATGCGGTCTTGCTAGATAGCGCCCAAACTCCTCTCATCATCTCAGGGACCCCTCGAGTTCAATCCAATATGTACGATATCTGCGATCAGTTTGTACTAACTTTGGGAGAAGAGGAGTTTTACTTTGACCCAGATAAAAAAGAAGTCTATTTGACGAACAAGGGAAATGACTATGCGGAACACTATTTCGCAGAAGAGAGCATTTACAATGCAGACAACTGGGAGCTCAATCGCCATATCAACCTAGCCTTACGGGCCCACTATCTCTACAAGAAAAATTATGATTATGTGGTACAGGATGATGAGGTCAAACTCTTGGACAATCGAACAGGACGCGTGTTAGAAGGCACCCGTCTACAATCTGGTATTCACCAAGCCTTGGAAACCAAGGAAAATGTGAAGAAAACCAAAGAAAGTCGTGCCATGGGCTCAGTTACCTATCAAAGCCTCTTCAACATGTTCCCTAAACTTGCAGGAATGACAGGTACAGGACACCAGGCAGAGGATGAGTTGATTTCGACTTATAAGGTTCCAGTTATCTCCATTCCGACCAATGTGCCGATTCAACGAATCGATTATCCAGATAAAATTTATACCACTCTTCCAGAAAAATTGTATGCAACGATGGAGCTAGTTAAGGAGCTGCATGCCAAGGGACAACCTGTGCTGTTGATTTCTGGAACTGTGGAAATCACCCAAATTTATTCGCAACTGCTCTTGCAAGAAGGCATTGCCCATTCAACATTGACAGCTAATAATGTGGCAAAAGAAGCCTTGATTATCAAAGAGGCTGGTCAGTTGGGGACGGTGACTTGTGCGACTATTATGGCCGGCCGTGGGACTGATATTAAGTTGGGACCAGGTGTGGAACAATTGGGTGGTTTGGCAGTTGTTGGAACCGAGAGGATGGCCAATAGTCGGATGGACTGGCAGTTGCGCGGTCGAGCAGGCCGTCAAGGTGAACCAGGCATGTCTCAGTTCTTTGTCTCCTTGGAAGATGAATTGTTGACCAACTATGGTCCGGAATGGGTCAAAAAATACTTTAAAAAGCATAATCGTGAAGATCGTAGAAATTATGGTCGAGCTTTGACAGGTCGTCGCTTCCATGCGGCTATTCATCAAGCTCAAGAAAAGAGTGAGGATAATGCTGTCAGTGCTCGTCAATCAACTATTCGCTTTGATGAAAGCTTGCGAGTCCAGCGCCAGAAGATTTATGGCTTGCGGGACCGCTTGATTCTCGATGATGCGAACTTGGCGGAAAATGTCCGCCAGATCATGGAAGAAGTGATCGATTCTTATTTGACCGAGAACAAGGAGCGAACACGCCATCAGCTACGCCGCTATATCTTGGACAACTATAGCTATGCTTTCAGGTATTTCCCAAGAGCTTTAGACTTGGACGATGACCAGGACGTTAAGAACTATTTGTTAAAATTGGTGGAAGAAGAAGTGGCTAAAAAAGGGATGCTTTTGCAGTCAGAAGAAGCTTTGTCAGAGTTCTATCGTCTGTCTGTTTTGAAGGCAATTGATGAGTGCTGGGTCGAAGAAGTTGACAGTCTCCAACAATTGAAGGGGGTTGTCACAACACGATCTACAGCCCAGAGGGATGGGATGTCCGAATACTACCAAGAATCCCTGCGTTCCTACAAACAGATGTCTGATTTTGTCAAACAGAAAATCGCTCGAAATGTTATGCTCAGTACCATAGAGCAATCGAAAGATGGAAAACATTCTATTTATTTTGTATAAGAAAAGGAACAGAAGATGACCATTTATAATGTCAACCGTGGAATTGGTTGGGCCAGCAGCGGAGTAGAGTATGCCCAAGCCTATCGGGCCAGCATTTTTAGAAAGATTGGCCAAGATAGTAAATTTATTTTTACAGATATGTTTCAAGGAGAAAACCTGGCTCATTTTACAGCCAATATTGGCTTTGAAGACCAGGAAATTATCTGGCTCTATGGCTTTTTTACCGATGTCAAGATTGCAGCGACAACCTATCCTTTGATGGAGTTTGAAGCCAGTCTAGATTCTGATTTTGTCAAGGTTTCACAGAGCCCCGAATCTGTCAAATACCAGCATAAAGACAAGGACTTGGTCATCTTGGTGTTTACACGGAAAAATCATCCAGACTATGTGCAAAAGGTAGAGTTTCTTTCCAAAGGGAAGCTGATTCGCAAGGACTACTATAGCTATACCAAGATGTTTTCGGAATACTATGCTCCAGTGGATAATGCACCTGTTTTAAATGTGCGGGTATTTTTCAACGAAGATGGTTCTATCGCCTATGAAGAAAACTGTTCTGGTGACCAGAGTATCTTCCGTTTTCCTGATGCTATCCTTTGTACAAAAGAGGAGTTGATTGGTCGCATGTTGGACCGATTGGCTCTGACAAAAGAGGACATTATCTTGATTGATCGTGCTACTGGGACAGGTCAGGCGATTCTGCGCCACCGAGGGGAGGCCCGTGTGGCGGTCGTGATTCATGCAGAGCATTACAATATGAATTCTGTGACGGAAGAAACCATTCTTTGGAATAACTATTACGAATATCAGTTTTCGAATGCGGATAAGATTGATGCCTTTATTACCTCAACCAAGGCGCAAGCGGAAACGCTGGCGGCCCAATTTGAGACCTATACGCCTTTCCGCCCGAAAATTTTTACTTTACCAGTTGGTAGTTTGGATGAATTGCGCCAGCCCGAAGGGGATCGTCGTCCTTTCTCTTTGGTGACCTGTTCGCGACTGGCTAGTGAAAAACACATTGATTGGTTGGTGGATGCGGTGATTCAGGCCCAAAAACACTTGCCAGATCTTCAGTTTGATATTTATGGTGAGGGTGGGCAACGTAGCCGCTTGGAAGCTATGATCAAAGAACACGATGCGTCCTCTTTTATTCGCTTGATGGGGCACCATGATTTAACAGAGGTTTATAAACACTACCAAGCCTACTTGGCAGGTTCGACCTCAGAAGGTTTTGGTTTGACCTTGATGGAAGCCATTGGTTCTGGGCTGCCGATTATTGGCTTGGATGTTCCTTATGGCAACCAAACCTTTGTGCGGGATGGGCAAAATGGTAGCTTGATCAGTCGTTTGGACATTGATGATCCGACTGTCTATGGCCGACTCTTTGCCGAAAAACTGCTGGACCTATTCCAATCAGGTCAGCTGGAAGACTGGCAGGCGGCATCCTATGACCGTGCCAAGGAATTTCTGACGGTCGAATTGGAAAAAGCGTGGTTGCGCTTTATTGAGGAGGTTTAAAATGATTCAATTATATGATAGCTTCCATCAGGCTAGTAAGGATCTGTATTATTCACTGACTCAGGCAGGTTTCCAAGGTCCTGTCGTTGTCATTAATGATGATGGTTTTCTACCAAAAGGTGTGACCTCTGCCTATTCATACTATTGCCAAATGGAGACAGGTCAGGGGTGCTCGCTTTATTTCAACCAACTCCAAGTCCCTCCTTTTTGGGAAATTACAGGGACCAATGGTGAAGGGGAAGTCTGGGATTACAGCCAACGGAAGGCAAAGATTTTTTATGCCGAACCCAAGCACCTCCGTCGCATCAAAAATGTTGACTGGTTTGGACCAAATGAAAAGGTACGTTTTACAGACCACTACAATCGCTTTGGTTGGTTGTTTGCACGAACCTATTTTAATGCCGAGCAGAAGGTGACTAGCCGTATTTATTTCAATCAGGCAAAACAAGAGGTCTTGGTTGAGAATTTCATGACGGGTGACATTCAGTTAAACTGGCAGGGAAAAGTGTATTTCTTTGACAATCGTGTGGAATTGTTCCGCCATTATTTTGCGGAAATGGGCTGGGAATTGTCAGAGATTTGGTACAACTCTTTATCGACTCCTTTTTTCCTCTCCTACAACAGTCCAGAAGCAGGTCAAGATGTCCTATTTTGGCAGGAAGGTATCCAGGAGGACATCCCAGGAAACATGAAGGTCATGTTGAATTCTTCCCACGTTCGTACACAACGTGTATTGGTACAGCAGCGTCAGGTTTATCAGAAGATGATGGATATCTTGCCGGAAGAACAAAAGGCCAAGATTGCTTACCTAGGTTATATCTATCCAAGCTTGCGTGAGAATGCTGGACGAAAGGAAATCCTTATCCTAACCAACTCGGATCAGATTGAGAAATTAGAGGAGCTAACTCAAGCACTACCAGACTTCCACTTCCATATCGGCGCATTGACAGAAATGTCTCAACGATTGATGGCTTTTGAAGCGAAGTCAAATATTACCCTCTATCCAAATATTTCACAGAAACAACTGCAACAGTTGTTCCAAGAATGCGATATCTACCTCGATATCAATCATAGTGGAGAAGTAATGGATGCGGTTCGCAAGGCCTTTGAGCAAAATATGGTGATTTTGGCCTTTGAGCAAACCGTTCATAACCGTGATCTGATTCCAGCTTCCCACCGCTTTGATGCCAGCCAGCCAACTAACATGGTGATGGCCTTGGCAGGCTTTGCTGCATCTTATCCACAGATGGTGGCCTTGCAGCGTGAAGAAACTAGCAATGAATCTGTTACTGGATACCAACAGTTACTTGGGAAGGAGGAGCGCTAAATGACAGAGAAACGTAATCCCTTGTTGGATGAAGCGATTGAGAAACAGATCAAGGAAGCTCGCTATGTTGAGCCTAAGAAAAACAAGCAGAGACGGAATTATTTTTACCTCACCATCATTTTCCTTGTAACGTTGGCAGTTATTTTATCCCTCCTTCGTTACTTATAGAAATTCTTGCCTACAAGCCAATTGAAATCTTGAAAATTGCATGAAAATGTGAGAAAATATGTCAAATAAGAATGTGGGGGAAGAGCCATGCGTGACGATATACTCTTGAATGACCGAGCGGCTGCTCTTGCTGACCAATTGGTCCCGGTTTTAGGGTATTTTGGATGGTTTTTAGAAGTCGTACATGGCCATCTGCCCTTGGCAATGTTGGCATTTGGGAGCAGGGTAATCCAGCTTAGCGATGACCTCTTTGCGGCTCCTGGCATCCACAATCTCCAAAATAATGATATTAGGGTCTTTAATTCCGAGTAGTTGTGTGATAAAATTGAATTGTTCCATATGAGTCTCTCTAAATGATAGTTTTTTCGCTTTTCATTATAGGTCATATGGGGCTTTTTTCTACACTCTAAAAGGCTCCATAATCTCTACAGTGGATTTACCCACTACAGTCTCATAGAGCCTGTTTGTCTTTTTCTGTGTACGACGGGCATGTCGTACATCTGAGGTGGAAGTCCTCCGTTGGCACCCGCTACAGGTGAACCCAATAGCGACTCCCAAGCCTGACTATCGTGAGGTAGCGGATTAAAACGGTCTGGGGAGAGACCGTTTTAATTCTGACGCTAGAAACCAAGATCGTCAGAGGAAGGGATAGCGAAATTGTGGAACTACGAACAGAAACGTGATACGAAGGCGTATATAGCGTACAAGGTGGCTCAGAAAACTAAAATACAAAAAGGTAGTCGTAACCTAAATGCGTAATTCACGAGTGTAATTGAACTCGGACTAAGGTCCTCATATCTTGTGTAAACGAGGAAAAATGTACGACTTATCCCGTGAGGTCTCATGGTCGTCAATAAGATGTAGTAACAACGAATCATGAGAAGTACCCTCGCCTATTGTTGTTATCAACTTATTCTTCGTTGAACAATCTTTATTTAATCACTTCTATGTAACTTTTTTCATCAGAAAAAGACTTATTGTTATTTTTTTGTCTAAATTTCACTGCAATTGTGGCATACTATTTTTGAGTTAAGAAAGTGGATCAATTTATGAATTCAAAAAATAGTAAGTATCGGATATGAATTTTGGTATCGAAAGTGGCTGGGGTAATAAGAAAACCATTTTAAAAATTTGGTATGGGTTGTCTATACACACTTTGAACAGATGGCTACGTGAAATGAAGAAGAGTAAAAAATTTCGAGATGCAGTTATTAATCCATCACATAAAACAATTTTTTGTTCAAATTGACCGATTTGAAGAATTTCTGAGATATAAGGACAAAAAGAAAATAAAACAATGAAGACGAAAATAAAAAAAAATGGTAGAATAGATGAGTTAGCTATCTATATTAAAAAGCTTGATTTTGCCCAATAACTGCCCATTTCTTATAAATAATATCAAGTTAGGCTCACAAAAGCCCAAAGTAAAGGAGTTTTAATCCCATGGCAATTATTCAATGGTTTCCGGGGCACATGTCCAAGGCGCGCCGTCAGGTTCAGGAAAATATTAAGCACGTGGATTTCGTGACCATTTTGGTCGATGCCCGCTTGCCCCTATCCAGCCAAAACCCCATGCTGACCAAGATTGTCGGAGACAAGCCCAAGCTCATGATTCTCAACAAGGTTGATTTGGCAGACCCTGTCCGTACAAAAGAATGGCAGAGCTACTTTGAAGGTCAGGGAATTCGTGCCCTTGCCATCAACTCAAAAGAGCAAGCGACGGTGAAAAAGGTGACCGACGCAGCCAAAAGCTTGATGAAAGAGAAGATTGAACGCCTCCGCGAGAGAGGTATTCAAAAAGAAACCTTGCGGACCATGATTATCGGTATTCCAAATGCAGGAAAATCTACCCTCATGAACCGTCTGGCAGGGAAGAAAATCGCCGTTGTCGGTAACAAACCAGGTGTGACCAAAGGCCAACAGTGGCTCAAGTCCAACAAGGACCTTGAAATCCTAGATACACCAGGTATTCTCTGGCCTAAGTTTGAAGACCAGGAAGTCGGTCTCAAGTTGGCTCTGACTGGTGCCATTAAGGATCAGCTCTTGCCCATGGATGAGGTGACTATTTTTGGTTTGGACTACTTCAAAGCCAACTACCCAGAACGTCTACAAGAGCGGTTCAAGGGCATGGATTTGGAGCAGGAAACGCCTGAACTCATCATGGACTGGACAAAAAAATTAGGCTTCCGTGATGATTATGACCGTTTTTACAATCTCTTTGTCAAGGACGTTCGGGACGGGCGTTTAGGCACTTATACATTAGACAAGGTGAGTGACTTAGATGGCAACGATTAAGGAAGTGACTGCTCTGCTGGCCCAGGTGGACAGTCTAGACAGCCCTGTCTGGGCGGACTTAGCTCAGGATGAGCGAGCAGGGGTCCAGGCTGCCATCAAGAAACGCCGTAAGGAGTTGGAAAAAGAAGCAGCAGAAGATGCCCGCTTAGAAGCTATGCTATGTTACGAAAGAGCCCTTTATGAAAATGGGGTGGAGTTCATTGCTGGTATCGACGAGGTCGGGCGTGGCCCTCTAGCAGGTCCCGTGGTGGCAGCAGCTGTTATCTTGCCCAAGGGCTGCAAAATTCGTCACCTCAACGATTCCAAGAAAATCCCCAAAGCCAAGCACCAGGCCATATATGAGGAGGTTATGGAGCGGGCAGTAGCTGTGGGAATTGGTGTGATGGATAATCACATCATCGACCAAGTCAATATCTACGAGGCGACTAAATTAGCCATGTTGGAGTCCTTGGGAAAGCTGGACCAGCAACCGCAGCACCTTTTGATTGACGCCATGACATTAGACACTACCATCCAGCAGACTTCCATCATCAAGGGTGATGCCAACAGTTTGTCCATCGCAGCAGCTTCTATTGTTGCCAAGGTGACGCGGGACCAGATGGTGGCAGACTACGACCGTCAATTTCCGGGTTATGGCTTTGCCCAAAATGCTGGCTATGGTACTGCAGAGCATTTACAAGGCCTAGCAAAACATGGTGTGACACCCATTCACCGTCGGACATTTGAGCCTATCAAGTCTATGATATTGAAGTAGAATAGCTTGGAAAACAAGATAAAAAAGATAAAAAAGTCCTTACAAGTTTCAACAAGGACTTTTTATATGGACCGAGTATAGGAGGCCAGGGTTCAATGTTTTTCAAGCGGTTGTTTATTCTTGTCCAGTGTAAAACCTTCCCCTAAGACCTCGTGGGCGTCGGTAATGGTGATGAAGGCATGAGGGTCGATGCGGTGAATCAGTTCCTTGGTTTCCTGGAGTTGGCTCTTATAAATGACCGAATAAACCATATTTACTGGTGTTTTACTGTAAAATCCTTCGGCCTTGATAAAGGTAACACCGCGCTCTATCTCTGCATCAATAGCAGTAGCAATTTCCTGCGATTTCTGGGAAATAATCATCAGGCCCTTGCTGCCATAGCCACCATCTGAAATGAAATCAATGACACGAGTAGCAATGGCCACCATCATCAGGGTATAGAGGACCAGTCTCAAGTCTTTAAAAACAAGGACGATAAAGGTCAGGATGATCATATCGACAGCTAAAATGATTTGACCGATTGAATAGGGCAGATACTTATGACCGATACGGGCGATAATATCACTACCGCCAGTAGTTCCCCCAGCTTTAAAAATCAAACCCAGTCCAATTCCCATCAAAATTCCGCTAAAGGTGCTGACCAAAAATAAGTCATGTTCCAGATTGATAGCCAAGGGGAATTTTTCAAAAATTGCCAGCCAAAGCGTAACGCTAAAGGTTCCCAGAATACTTAAATAAAGAACTTTTTTGCCTAGCAATTTCCAGCCGATGACGAATAGCGGAATATTAACGAGAATGTTCATCAACCAGGGCTGGATGTTGAACAAGTAGTAGAGAATGAGTGTCAGTCCAGTCACTCCGCCTTCAAATAGGTGATTGGGCATGACCAGATAGTTCAAAGAAAAGGCAAACAAGGCACTGCCAATCATGATGGTCAAAATATTTCGAATACGTAGCATAGTCTCTCCTTAGGCACGACAAGATTTTCAGCTATGTGAGTTTATATATACTAATATTGTACGTCATTTATTATTGAAATACAAGTCAATTTGTAAGTGCTTTTTCTGCTGAAATTTGTTACAATAATGAGAACAATGAAAAAGGTGGTAATCATGGAAAAAGGTCATTTTATTACATTTGAGGGACCAGATGGGGCTGGAAAGACAACGGTCTTGCAAGAGCTCTTGCCTAAATTACAGGTACTTGGTCTGGAAGTGATTACTACTAGAGAACCGGGTGGAGTTGCCATCGCAGAAGACATCCGGAAAATCATTCTTGATCCGGCCAATACAGCCATGGATCATAAAACGGAACTCCTGCTGTTCATTGCTGCTAGGAGACAGCATTTGATTGAGAAAGTCTTGCCACCACTCCAAGAAGGGAAGATGGTCATTATTGACCGCTTTATTGACTCTTCAGTGGCCTATCAGGGACATGGTCGTGGTCTAGATATTGCCGATATTGACTGGCTCAATCACTATGCGACGGATGGGGTCAAGCCCGATTTGACCCTCTATTTCGACATAGATGCCGAAGAAGGGCTGGCAAGAATCGCCCGCAATGCTGAACGCGATGTGGACCGGTTGGATATGGAAAAAGCGGACATGCACAGAAGAGTCCGACAAGGCTATTTGGCCATTTTGGAAAAAGAACCAGAGCGGTTTGTCAAAATTGATGCCAGCCAGCCCCTAGAGGCTGTTGTCCAGGACGCGCTCGGTATCATCCAAGAGCGACTATTGAAAGCAAATGAATTATAAGAATTTAAGCAACTTGCAGCCGAAACTGATTGAAGATTTCGTGCATATTTTACAAGGGAGCCATCTGGCACACGCCTATCTGTTTTCTGGTGATTTTGGGAATTTTGAAATGGCTCTGTTTTTAGCCAAGGCTATTTTCTGTACGGAAAAGACAGACTCCCTTCCCTGCGAAATGTGTCGGACCTGCCGTTTGATTGAGAGCCAGGAATTTTCGGACGTGACCATATTATCACCCCAGGGCAATACCATAAAGACGGATGCGGTCCGCGAAATCGTGAAGAATTTTTCTCAATCTGGTTTTGAATCATCGAAGCAGGTCTTTATTATCAAGGATGCGGAGAAGATGCACGTCAATGCAGCCAATTCGCTCTTGAAGGTCATAGAAGAACCCCAGTCAGAAATCTATATTTTTCTGTTGACCAATCAATTGGAAGCAGTGTTGCCAACCATCAAAAGTCGGACACAGATTGTCCAATTTCCCAAGAATCTGGCGCTTTTGGAACGCAGCTTAGAAGAATCTGGTTTGCTAAAGACCCAGGCTAGTTTATTGGCTCAGCTGGTTTCCAGTCAAGATGAAGCTCAAAAGCTAGCTAAAAACAAGTCCTTTTTGGAGGCCTTGGTCCAGGCGAGAAAGTTCATTGACCTCCTGCAGGAGCAGCCTAATCTGGCTTATTTACAGGCAGGAACCCTGGTGGGGCTTGTGCCTGAAAAAGTGGAGCAGGGGCAATTGCTGGATTTACTGACTATCCTTTTGGCGGAGAATCTGGACAAAGCGGATGCGCGTGATAGGCTGGATACATTGCTGACGGTGAAGAAAATGTGGCAGTCTAATGTTAGTCTGCAAAATTGTCTAGAATACCTCACTCTTAGTTAGAATAGAAAGTATAAGATGGATAAAAAAGATATTTTTCATGCCTTGGATGGGTTCTCGCAGAATTTATTTGAGACTCTTGCTGAGGTAGAATCAATTAAGAAAAATCTCCAGGCTGTGATTGATGAGAATACAGCTTTGCGATTGGAAAATGCCAAGATTCGTGAACGTTTGAAGAAAGAGATTGCTACTGAAAATAGGGCGACGCATTCAAGTCTAGGCAATCTGGAGGCTATTTATTTGGATGGTTTCCATATTTGCAATGACTTCTACGGTCAACGTCGGGACAATGATGAACCATGTATGTTCTGTGATGTCATATTGAATCGAGAGTAAGATGAAACTACAAAAATCATTTAAGGGACAAACAGCTTACGGCAGTCTTTACCTGGTACCGACACCGATTGGTAACCTGCAAGATATGACCTTGCGGGCTATTGACACGCTGAAAAATGTTGATCTGATTGCAGCTGAGGACACGCGCAATACAGGACTTCTCCTAAAGCAGTTCGAAATTGAAACCAAGCAGACTTCCTTTCACGAGTATAATGCCCATGAAAAAATTCCTGGGCTGATAAATTTGCTTAAATCAGGTCAATCCTTGGCCCAGGTTTCGGATGCAGGCCTACCGTCTATTTCAGACCCGGGTCATGATTTGGTTAAGGCTGCCATTGCGGAGGATATTCCAGTCATTGCCCTGCCTGGTGCCTCGGCTGGGATCACAGCTTTAATTGGATCAGGAATAGCTCCACAGCCTCATATTTTTTATGGCTTCTTACCGCGAAAATCAGGTCAGCAAAAGGAATTTTTCCAGCAAAAGCTACAGTATCCAGAAACACAGATTTTCTACGAATCTCCCTATCGTGTAGCTGATACCTTGGAAAATATGCTCGCTGTCTACGGAGATCGTCAGGTGACGGTCGTTCGTGAATTGACCAAGCTTTACGAAGAATACCAACGTGGGACCATTTCAGAATTATTGGATTTTCTAGCAGATAAACCCCTCAAAGGCGAATGCTTGATTATTGTAGCTGGAGCTAGCGATGAGGAAATTCCTTCCGTAGACCAGGTCGATTTGGTAGCGGAAGTCGAGGCAGAAATCGCAGTAGGTCGCAAACCAAATCAAGCTATTAAAGAAGTTGCCAAACGCTATCAACTAAAAAAACAAGAAGTATATGACCTCTATCATGGACTGGCTTAGGCTGGTCTTTTTATAATATAATTTTAGAAAAATGTATAAAAACAAGTTTATTTCAGAATAATATATGAAATTTTTCGAAAAATTTGCTGATAAACCGAATATTTAGTCACTAAAAATGGAAAATAATGGTGAAATTTCATTTTCATGTGGTATAATAGGCTCATCTTAATTTGGAGGGTTTTTATGACAATCTACAACTTTTCTGCAGGTCCTGCAGTCTTGCCAAAACCAGTGCTGGAAAAGGCACAAGCTGAATTTTTGGATTACAATGGTTCGGGAATGAGTGTGTTGGAGATGTCCCATCGCTCCAAGGATTTCGACGATATTATTAAAGGTGCTGAGGCGACCCTGCGCGAGCTGATGGCTATTCCAGATAACTATAAGGTTATGTTCTTGCAGGGTGGTGCATCCCTTGAATTTACCATGATTCCGCTCAATTTTGCCAAGGGCAAGAAAGCCTACTATTTGGCTGGTGGTTCATGGGGGAAGAAAGCCTATACTGAGGCTGTCAAGCTGTCTAAAACTATTGACTTTGAGCCAATTTTGCTGGGTTCTTCTGAGGAAATTACCTATGCAGAATTGCCTATATTTGACAAAAATGACATCGACCCAAATGCAGCCTATGTGCATTTGACTACCAACAATACAATTGAAGGAACTGCAGTTTATGATATTCCAGATACCAATGGTGTACCTGTGATTGGTGACATGTCGTCAAACATCTTGGCAGCTCGCTATAATGTGGAAGATTTTGCCATGATTTATGCAGGTGCTCAGAAAAATATAGGCCCTGCAGGTGTGACAGTGGTTATCGTCCGTGAAGATTTCCTCAACGACGAGCCAGTACTTTCAAGCATGCTGGACTACCGTATCCAAGCAGACAATGAGTCACTTTACAATACACCGCCAGCTTACTCTATCTACATTTCAAAACTTGTCTTTGAATGGGTCAAAGAAATCGGTGGCGTTGATGAAATGGAAAAAATCAACCGCGAAAAAGCTGCTCTGCTCTACGATTATATTGACCAGTCTGCTTTCTATACCAACCCTGTTCGCATCAAGGAACAGCGCTCAGTGGCCAACATTCCATTTGTATCACCAAGCGAAGAATTGGATGCTAAGTTTGTCAAAGAAGCAACGGCAGCTGGCTTTAAGAACATCAAGGGTCACCGTTCCGTTGGCGGCATGCGTGCTTCCTTGTATAATGCCTTCCCACGTCAAGGCGTTTTAGACTTGATTGACTTCATGAAGAAATTTGCTGCGGAGAATGCCTAATGGAAATCCGTCTGGCACATCCCAATGAAGTCGGGGCTATCGAAGCAATCTTTCAAGAGGCACGAGCTTACTTAGCGGCCTCTGGCATTGACCAATGGCAGGGAGAGTATCCAAGCGCGAGTGAGGCAATCGAGGATATCTTGTCTGGTATGGGTTATGTGGGCTTGGTAGATGGCAAGATTGTGGCTTATGCGGCGGTTCATCGTGGTCAGGAAGAGGCCTATGAGGCGATCTATGACGGCAAATGGCAGCACAATAATCCAGTCTATACGACCTTTCATCGTGTGGCAGTGTCAGCCAGTGTTCGTGGTCAAAAGTTTTGTCAGACTTTCTTGCAGGGCTTGATTGAAGGCCAGAAGGGACCAGACTTCCGTTGTGATACCCACGAGCAAAATAAGGCTATGCAACATATCTTGCTGAAGTTGGGCTATGTCTATTGTGGCAAGGTTCCCATTGACGGGGAACGCCTGGCCTATCAAAAAATCAAACACAAGAGCGAACGCAGTCTATATCAAGAGGTGAATGAAGATGACCGTTGGCTCCTAAACTCAAATTAAAAAATGAAAGTAGGGCGGAAGCTAATCCGCCTTTTTGGTAAAAAAATGGTATTTAGCGTTAGAACTTTTAATAATATCAACCAGGTTGGTCTCAAGGAATTGGGCAATCGTTTCCAGATAGATGGGGATCAGGCAGGCAATCCTGATGCCTTTATCATCCGTTCTGAAAACCTGCATGGCTTTGATTTTCCAGAAAATCTCAAGGCTATTGCCCGTGCTGGTGCTGGTACAAACAATATTCCAATTGATGCGGCAACTGAAAAAGGGATTGTGGTCTTCAATACCCCAGGCGCCAATGCCAATGCGGTAAAAGAAGCGGTTATCGCCTCTATTCTCCTGTCTGCTCGTGATTATATTGGTGCGACTGCCTGGACCAATACCCTGTCTGGCGACGATGTGCCAAAGCAGGTCGAGGCAGGTAAAAAGCAGTTTGCTGGGACAGAGATTTCTGGCAAGACACTCGGTGTCATCGGTCTGGGTGCTATCGGTGCTCGTATTGCAAATGATGCTCGTCGTCTAGGTATGAATGTCCTTGGTTACGACCCGTATGTGTCTGTTGAGACAGCCTGGACCATTTCTAGCCACGTCAAGCGCGTGGATGATTTGAAGGAAATCTTTACCCAGTCAGACTACATCACCGTTCATGTGCCATTGACTGACAAGACTCGTGAGCTCTTCAATGCAGACAGCTTTGCTCTCATGAAAAAAGGGGTTACCTTGGTCAATTTTGCCCGTGGTGAATTGGTCAACAACGCTGATTTGTTTGAGGCGATTGATGCAGGTGTTGTTAAAAACTATGTGACGGACTTTGGTACAGAAGAGGTCCTCAACAAACCGCACATTACAGTCTTTCCGCACGTTGGTGGATCGACCGAGGAGGCGGAGCTCAACTGTGCCATTGCGGCTGGTCAGACCATTCGTCAATTTATGGAGACGGGTGAGATTATCAACTCTGTCAACTTCCCGAATGTTAAGCAATTCCTCGATGCACCGTATCGCATTACCTTGATCAACAAAAATGTGCCAAATATCGTGGCGACGATCACGACAGCTGTGTCTGAGCTAGGGATTAACATCGACAATATCATCAACCGTTCTAAGGGTGACTATGCCTATACCTTGCTGGATTTAGACGAGGCAGATAAGTCTAAAATTGACAGCCTGGTGGCTAAGTTTGAAGACCTGGATGCTATTATCAAGGTTCGTGTCATTAAACATAAATAATGCTATACAAACAAATCTACACTAGTCCCCTAGGCCCCATTTCTTTGATTGCGAGTGACCAGGGCTTGGTAGGGGCTTGGTTTCATTGTCAGAAGTATTTTGAGAGGGGAGTGGCAGAGGAAATTTCTCTCACTCCTCATCCTCATTTGGACCATGCAGCACGCTTGTTGGCAAATTATTTTGCTGGAAAATTCCCTGACTTTAGCCAATTACCACTGGATTTACGAGGGACGGATTTTCAAATGAAGGTCTGGAGAATTTTACAAGAAATTCCTGTAGGTCAGACGACAAGCTACGGTCAGATTGCCAAGGCCTTGGACATCCAATCAGGTCAGGCAATCGGCGGAGCAGTGGGAAGAAATCCCTTGTCTATCATCATTCCCTGTCACCGTGTTCTGTCAAGTGACATGAAGTTGACTGGCTATGCTGGGGGCTTGGATAGAAAAATTTGGCTCCTGCAACATGAAAATCCGTATTTTGAGGTGAGGAAATGATTTTATTTTACGAATATCCAAAATGTTCAACCTGTCGGGCAGCTAAGGCTGAACTAAAAAAACTGGGTCTAGAATTTGAAGCTATCGACATCAAGGCAACACCGCCCAAGGCTGCTCAATTGAAAGAGTGGATGGATGCGACTGGATTGGAGTTGAAAAAGTATTTCAATACATCGGGCAACAGCTATCGCGAATTGGGTTTGAAAGACAGGTTTGCAGACTTGACGGTTGATGAGGCCTTGGATTTGTTGGCCAATGATGGTATGTTGATTAAGCGCCCCTTGCTCATTCAGGATGGGAAAATTCTTCAGATTGGTTACAAGACACCATACGAAAATCTCGGTTTCTAGGCCGAGATTTTTTCTTATAAAGCATATTCAACTGAGATGTACTCATGCTGTTTTTGTAGGAGATAGAGCATCTGTGGTTTTTCAGCCAGCAATTGTTGCACTAACTGGTGTTCCACATCGTGCAGATTGATTTTTACCCGGATGTTCATACCTTGTTTGAAGATGTGAATATCTATATCTTGAGCATCTTCGTCAAGATAAGAACCAAGAATTTGATAGATGGATTCATGGATTTCAGGCACATGGGTTGTTCCGTTGGCCAGTTCCTTGAAGGCAGTTAGGAGACCATTCCAAGGCTCCTTAAAGGAAATCAAGGCCAAGGCCACAGTCAGGAAAAAGTCGCCGGTGTAGTGGAGAAATCCAAGCGGTCCATTGATTGGGACAAAGAATAGCAGTAGGATTGCCAAGCCAATGGCTCCTGAGATGAGCCCGTCGACCAAATTTCCTTTTGCCTCTGCCAAAATGATCGTTGACATGTGGTTGAGTTTGGAGCTCATGTGGAGATTGTAGAGATAAAGGGCAATACAGACGAAAAACATCGTAACTGAATAAGGGATAACAGGCCCTGTTGTCATCTGATTTCCAATTCCATTGACAAAATAGGCAAAGGCTGTTGCACTGGTTTCGAGGACAGCAAACAATAGCAAGAGCAGGGTCGCCAGTGATTTCATAATGGCGTAGAGAGGTTCTAAAAAGTAAAGTCCCTGCGGAAAGGTTGCTGTTTTCTTGTGGCTATTTTTTGAAATATAGAATGCGACTAGAGATGATATGAAAGCAATCAGTGAGAATACGCCATCCAGGAGCAGGGCATTCATGCCAGTGATGATATAGACTGCCAATCCTGCGGTTCCGCTAAGTCCGTTGACGATAGCTGATACAGTGAGTGATTTTCGTTCGATTTTCTTGTTGTTCATGTTTCCTCCTTTAATGATATCTATATATTTATTATACCACAAAAAGTAATCGTTTTCAAATCAGATACATTTAAAAACCCAGCATTTGCCGGGTTTGAACTGTCTAATGAACTAAAAATTAAATGCTTATTTCCATCACAATTGGTGTGTGGTCTTGGCGAGCACCTGAGTCAATCATAGCTGACTTGGTCACCTTGTCAGCGATACGGTCGCTAACCAACCAGTAGTCGATTCTCCAGCCTGTGTTGTTGATTTTGCTGGTACGGCTGCGTTGCGCCCACCAGGTATAGGCGTTGAGGACGTCACCATGCAGGTGACGGAAGGTATCGGTGAAGCCTTTGGCAAGCAGGTTTGTAAAGCCTTCACGCTCTTCATCGGTAAATCCTGGTGACTGGCGGTTGCTGGCTGGGTTGGCCAGGTCGATTTCTTTGTGGGCAACGTTGTAGTCGCCTGTTGCTAAGACAGGTTTTTGGTTGTCAAGCTGCGCTAGGTATTCTGCATACTGAACGTCCCAGATTTGGCGGTCAGCCAATCTTTTCAAGCCATCGCCAGCATTTGGCGTATAGACCTGGGTCACGTAGAAATCGTCAAATTCCAGGGTAATGATGCGCCCCTCAGAGTCCATAGTGGTAGGAGCACCGATTGCTGGGAAGCTAATGGTAGGAGTCAGGTGGTTTTTGTAGAGGAAGAGGGTGCCAGCGTAGCCCTTACGAGCAGGCTCTACAGAAGAACGCCAGGTATTGGCATAGCCTGGGAAGTAGGCTTCTAGAATTTCCAAATGCTTTTTGGTCGGTCCCTTGTCAGACAGCTTGGTCTCCTGAATGGCGATGATGTCTGCATCCTCAGCGACTAAGGTGTCAATGACAGCGCGCGAGAGTAGGGCGCGTGGCGATTCCGCAGTCAGGGCCGCGTTTAGGGAGTCAATGTTCCATGAGATGAGTTTCATATTCTATCCTTTTCACTTTTTCTATCGCTCCATTATACCAAAATTCCCCTATTGATGCGACTGAGAAAAACTGAAATAAAATATTGTTTTCGCTTTCACAAGTGGGAAAATATGCTATAATATAACTAGAATTGATATGGAGGAGATTTCTATGAAAAGACAATTGATTGGATTAGCCTGGCTGGCTCTTGTGCTAGAAATGGCTATATACTACTGGTACAATCTACCAGCCCTCAACATTTGGAGCCTGGGTTTTTGGTTCTTCTTGCTCCAATCACTGGGGCTGGTCTGGCTGATACTGGTCTTCTCGTCCGCAGGCGGTATGGTCCAGAAGGTGACAAAAATCTCTGGACGCAATCGTTCTGTCGACACCTATCAGCTCAAGCCCAACGGTCTACCTAGCTCTCTGCGTTGGTTTGGTCGCCTGCTTCTGGGGATTGTCCTTGTCTTAACCCTGCTTGGTGCTCTCAATACTCGCATTTTCCGTGCCAAGGACTATGCTGGTGTCATCACAGTTCAGGATGCGGATTTCAAGGCGGATTTCCCAGAGACAGATATTTCTAGACTGGCTCTCCTGGATCGGGCATCAGCTGAGAAGATTGGAGATACCTATCTAGGCACCATAGACAAGGTTTCTCAGTTCGGTATTTCGGATGATTATCGCCAGATTACCATTGGCCAGCAACCTTTTCGCGTGTCGCCTTTGGAATATAAGTCTTTTTGGAAATGGCTGAGCAACCACCAAGATGGGATTGGCTACTATGTCAAGGTCAACCAGACGACAGGAAAAGCAGAGCTTGCCAAGCTGGCACAGGCCATGCATTTCTCCGATTCAGAATATTGGTTCAATGATACCAAGCGTCATCTGCGAATTCAATATCCGACCACGATTTTTGGCAATCCCTCCTTTGAAGTTGACGACCAGGGCAACCCCTACTATATTGCTACGATCTATCAACCGAAATTCGGTCTGTCATCCAATGACCCAACAGGTGCTATCGTACTAGATGCCGTTACAGGAGAAAGCAAACGGTATAGCTTAGCTGATATTCCAGAATGGGTGGACCGTGTCTATTCTGCCGAAAATGTCATCAGCCGTGTTGATGACCATTATACTTATCAAAATGGTTTCTGGAATACGGTCTTTAGCCAAACTGGCGTTAAAAATACAACTGACAGCTACAACTATATTTCAATCGGTTCGGATATCTATCTCTACACAGGGATTACTTCAGCTACAGCAGATTCATCTAACCTGGGCTTTATTCTAGTCAATATGCGTACCCGTGATATAACCAACTACAAGCTGGCATCAGCAACCGAGACAGCCGCCCAAGAATCGGCTGAAGGAGAAGTCCAAGAAAAAGGCTACCAAGCAACGGCACCAAGTCTGGTCAAGCTAGCCGACACCGCCTACTACCTGGTTTCTCTCAAGGACGACGCCGGTCTAGTAAAATCCTATGCCCTGGTCGATGCCGAAGATTACCAGCAGGTGACAGTTAACAATGACGTGGCAACCTTGATTTCTCAGGTATCCGGGGCAGATGCCTCTAGCTTGTCAGGTCTGGCAAGCACAGCAGATGGACAAGGGGCAGAAGAGCTCGAGACTGTCTCTGGTAAAATCGAGGCCTTGGGTAGTCAGATGATTGCTGGCTCAACGGTCTACTATATCCAGTCGGAAGGCAAGATTTATAAGGTCAAGGCGACGGAAGACAGTACAGACAAGTTACCATTTATCAAAGTCGGCGATAACTTTACCGGTCAGCTGGATAAGAAGAATTACTTGATTCAATTCCAAGTCGAAAATGAGTAGATGCTCGGAGGACAGCTAGATGCATGTTTTGATTGCGCCAGATTCTTTTAAGGAATCCTTGGCCGCTCCAGATGTGGCTAGGGTTATAAAAAATGGGTTTTCAAAGGTATTTCCAGAGGCTTCCTACGATTTGATGCCGCTTGGAGATGGAGGAGAGGGGACACTGGATAGCCTGGTGCATAGTTTGGGATTATACAGGCAATCAACCCAGGTTACCGGTCCTTTTGGGGAGAACATTCAGGTTCAATATGCGGTAAAAGGAAGTTTGGCCATGTTTGAAATGGCTGAGCTTGTGGGTCTGGCCTCTATTCCAATAGAAAGTCGAGCTCCATTACAGATTCAGACCAGAGGACTGGGGGAGCTCATTGTCCATCTGGTTGAGGCCGGTATGGAGCGAATTATGATTGGAGTGGGTGGTTCCGCTAGTCATGATGGTGGAATGGGCATGGCGGCTGGCTTGGGATTTCAATTCTTCGATAAGGATGGTCAGGAGTTGGAGCCGATAGGGGCCAATTTGGGCAAGGTGGTCAGCTATTCCAAACCCGATACAGGATTTGATAGTGCTGCTATTCAGATTGATTTAATCACTGATGTGACCAATCCCTTGTGCGGGCAGAATGGGGCGACCTATGTATTTGCAGCTCAAAAAGGATTGGCACCGGAAAGGTTTGCCCAAGTTGATAAGGAGATGCACGATTTTTATCAGCTCGTTAATCCTGATTTGATTGAAAAGGAAGGAGCTGGTGCGGGCGGCGGTATGGCTGCAGGGCTTTGTGCCTTTGCCGGCGCTACAATTCATTCGGGTATTGACTTTGTGCTGGATCAGCTGGATTTTGAACAACGTGCTAGCCAGGCTAATCTGGTGATAGTTGGTGAAGGCCGTCTGGATCGACAGAGTCTTTCTGGTAAGACTCCGATTGGTGTTGCCCGCCGGGTCAAGCAGGGAGTACCTGTTGTTGCTATATGTGGTAGTCTTGCGGACGATTTGCCTGATTTTCCTTTTGAAAATATCTGCGCCGCATTTCCCATTATCTCTAAATTAGCGAGCTTAGAGGAGTCGCTGGCTTTAGCGGAAGTGAACCTGGAAAGAACAGCTGAACAAATAGCACGCATTCTGAAAATATCACAAGCATGGAAAGATGGGCTCTAGCCTGTCTTTTTCTTGTGAAATAGCTATTCTTGACCGAATTTCGGGCGTGTGATATACTTGGAAACATGGTACAATCATACTCAGAAAACGCAAACCACAATATGCGCCGGCCTGTTGTCAAGGAAGAAATTGTGGACTTTATGCGGACACGTCAGGCGCAGAATAGAGGATTTTTGAAAGAGCTCGAAGTCTTTGCTCAGAAGGAAAATATTCCGGTCATCCCACATGAGACGGTAGCCTTTTTCCGCCTGCTCTTGCAGACCCTGCAACCGCAGAATATTCTTGAAATTGGTACAGCAATCGGCTTTTCGGCCCTTTTGATGGCTGAAAATAGTCCAAATGCTCAGATTACGACTATTGATCGCAACGAGGAAATGATTGGTCTAGCCAAAGAAAATTTTGCCAAGTATGATAGTCGCAAGCAGATTTCCTTGCTGGAAGGGGAGGCCATGGAGTTACTTCCAACTCTGGTCGATGACCAGTATGACTTTGTTTTCATGGATTCTGCCAAGTCCAAATATATCGTTTTCTTGCCTGAAGTTCTGAAGAAGGTTAAGCTGGGTGGTATCATTGTCATCGATGATATTTTCCAGGGAGGCGATGTGGCTAAGGACATCATGGAAGTGCGTCGTGGTCAGCGGACCATTTACAAGGGTTTACAGAAACTCTTCAATGCGACCTTGGATAATCCAGATTTGACAGCCAGTCTTGTTTCACTCAGTGATGGGCTCCTGATGCTCCGTAAAAATTTGGAAAATGTTGAGCTGAATCTAGATGATATTTAAGAATTTTATAAGATTTTATGGTATAATGGATGGGTTAAAGAAAGAAGGAGTGTTAATTTTCGAATGAAATCAAGAAAAATTATTGCTGGTGCGGTAACATTGTTAGCAGCAGTTACCCTAGCAGCTTGTACTTCATCAACTGATAAGGATATTGTCAGCTTAAAAGGGCAAACCATTACTGTTTCGGAATTCTATGACGAAGTAAAAAACAATCCAAATGCTCAGCAGGTTCTCTTGTCTATGCTGATTACAGAAGTATTTGAAGAAAATTACGGAGACAAGGTATCAGACAAGGAAGTCACTGAGGCTTTTGATAAAATGGCAGAGCAGTATGGTGATTCATTCCAGCAGGCCCTGGCATCAGCTGGCTTGAATACAGAGAGCTATAAGCAACAAATCCGTACCAATAAATTGGTTGAATATGCTGTTAAACAAGCAGCAGAAAAAGAGTTGACAGATGACAACTATAAGGCTGCCTATGAAAACTATACGCCAGAAGTAACTGCGCGTGTCATCCAATTGACAGACGAAGCTAAGGCGAAAGAAATCTTGGCAAAAGCTCAGGAAGACGGTGCTGATTTCGCCCAATTGGCTAAGGATAATTCAGCAGACAGCAAGGCTAAGGACAAGGGTGGAGAAGTCAAGTTTGACTCTACTTCAACAGAAGTGCCAAAAGAAGTTCAACAAGCAGTCTTTGCACTTGACAATGGCCAAGTTGGCGCGTCTATCGTCCCTGTGGTTGACCCGACAACTTATACAACAAGTTACTATGTTGTAAAATTGGAAAGCAAAACTGAAAAAGCAAAAGATTGGAAAGAATACAAAGACAAGTTGAAAGAAGTCATTCTTACAGCTAAGCAAAACGATGCAGCCTTCATTTCGACTGTTGTTTCAGAAGAGTTGAAAGCAGCTAACGTTAAGGTCAAAGACCCAGCCTTCCAAAACATTCTTTCTCAGTATATTCCATCTGAAGTTAATTCATCTTCAACAGACGCTTCGTCTTCGACAGATGCTTCATCAAGCTCTGAAGAAAAGAAAGATGAAAACAAATAATCTATCGAGAATGGATGGTTATCCACTCAGTTCAGAAAATTGGCGGTCGCTGCGAGCCATCTGAGTAAATCATCTTGCTACTCGTTAGCACAATTGAATAGTGAGAACCTGTATCCAGAGCTCAGTACCTTAGTACCTAAGTACCTTAGTACCTAAGTCGAGGTTGGCTTACCTGTGAATACAGATTCTGAATGAAGAATGACAAGTCATTGAATGAAGGTGGTACCGCGGTTTTTCGCCCTTCGTTTGGTTTCTTGTCATTTTTTTGGAGGTTATCATGAAAGAATTTCTTGTGAAACAGCGGTTCACCTTTGGTGGAGAAAAATTCGATATTCAGGATAGTCAGGGCAATCTAGCCTATCAGGTTCAGGGTTCCTTCCTGGAAATTCCCAAGCGGTTCACTATTGTAAACAGCCAAGGACAGGAAATCAGTCAGATTACCAAGAAATTTCTGACCTGGCTACCTCAATTTACCATTGACATGGCCAGCGGGCATTCCTTTTATCTGAAACAGAAATTGACTTTCTTTAGAGATAAATACTCGGTGGAAAATCTGGGGCTAGCTCTTGAGGGCAATATCTGGGATTTGGATTTTCGACTGCGGACGGCCGACGGTCAGCTGGTAGCTGAAATCTCCAAAGAACTTTTTCACCTAACTTCTCATTATTCGGTTAAAGTTTACCACGACGACTATGCTGATTTAGTTATTTCCCTAGTCATCGCCATTGACTATGTGGAGATGCTGGAATCTGCATCAAGCTAAACATCATTAAACAAACAAAAAACGAAAGGAATGGTTCAGTTAATCAGTCTAACTGAACCCGCCCGGAAGGTTCGGAAAAAAATAAACTGTCTAGGAAATCAGGATTTCCTGTCAGTATCCTATTTTTCAGTCGCCTTCTAATCGGGCTTGGTATCTTAATTATGAAAAATCTATCTTCTGCTCAAATTCGTCAAATGTGGTTGGATTTCTGGAAATCAAAAGGCCACTCTGTTGAGCCTTCCGCAAACCTTGTCCCAGTAAACGATCCAACTCTTTTGTGGATTAACTCTGGTGTAGCAACGCTTAAAAAATATTTCGATGGATCTGTCATTCCTGAAAATCCACGGATTACTAACGCTCAAAAATCAATACGTACCAACGACATTGAAAATGTTGGTAAGACCGCTCGCCACCACACCATGTTTGAAATGCTGGGCAACTTCTCTATCGGTGATTATTTCCGTGATGAGGCCATTGAGTGGGGCTATGAGCTCTTGACAAGTCCAGAATGGTTTGCCTTTCCAAAAGACAAGCTCTACATGACCTACTATCCAGATGATAAGGATTCCTACAACCGCTGGATTGCGCTTGGTGTAGACCCAAGTCACCTCATTCCACTCGAGGATAATTTCTGGGAAATCGGTGCGGGACCTTCTGGACCCGATACGGAAATTTTCTTTGACCGTGGCACAGACTTTGACCCTGAAAATATCGGCATTCGTTTGCTGGAAGAAGACATTGAAAACGACCGTTACATCGAGATTTGGAACATCGTTCTTTCACAATTCAACGCTGACCCAGCTGTTCCGCGTTCTGAGTACAAGGAATTGCCAAATAAAAACATCGATACGGGTGCAGGTTTGGAGCGTTTGGCAGCTATTTTCCAAGGGGCTAAGACTAACTTTGAAACCGACCTCTTCTTGCCAATCATTCGTGAAGTAGAAAAGATTTCTGGTAAGACTTACGATCCAGACGGCGATAACATGAGCTTCAAGGTCATTGCAGACCACATCCGTGCTTTATCATTTGCCATCGGTGACGGTGCTCTTCCAGGAAATGAAGGTCGTGGTTATGTCCTTCGTCGTTTGCTTCGTCGTGCGGTCATGCACGGTCGCCGTTTGGGCATCACCGAGCCATTCTTGTACAAATTGGTGGAAACGGTTGGCAATATCATGGAAAGCTACTACCCAGAAGTGCTTGAAAAACGTGACTTTATCGAGAAAATCGTTAAACGTGAGGAAGAAACCTTTGCTCGCACCATTGATGCTGGTAGCGGTCACTTGGAGGAACTTTTGGCTGACTTGAAAGCGGCTGGTAAGGATACTCTTGAAGGTAAGGATATCTTCAAGCTCTATGACACTTACGGTTTCCCTGTGGAATTGACCGAGGAATTGGCAGAAGATGCTGGCTACAAGATTGACCACGAAGGCTTCAAGGCTGCCATGAAGGAACAGCAGGACCGTGCCCGTGCCGCCGTTGTTAAAGGTGGCTCAATGGGTATGCAAAATGAAACTCTGGCAGGTATTACCGAGAGCTCAACATTTGTCTATGGACAAACTAGCCTAGATGCCAAATTGGCAGTGATTATTACGGACAATGAGCGGACAGAAGCTGTGTCAGAAGGTCAAGCCCTTCTTGTCTTTGACCAAACACCATTCTACGCTGAAATGGGTGGTCAGGTGGCAGACCGTGGTGTCATTAAAAATGCATCAGGTGATGTCGTGGCAACAGTTGTGGATGTGCAAAAAGCACCGAATGGTCAGCCATTGCACACCGTAGAACTCTCTGCTAGCATTTCACTAGGTCAAACCTACACACTTGAAATCGACGGAAACCGTCGTCGTGACGTTGAGAAAAACCACACAGCAACTCACTTACTCCATGCTGCCCTTCACAATGTCATCGGCGAGCATGCGACCCAGGCTGGTTCCTTGAACGAGGAAGGCTTCCTCCGCTTTGACTTCACACACTTTGAAGCAGTGACAGCTGATGAGCTTCGTCGTATTGAAAATGAAGTCAATGAAAAAATCTGGGAAGCCTTGGATATTGTTACAGTTGAAACGGATGTGGATACGGCTAAAGAAATGGGTGCCATGGCTCTCTTTGGTGAGAAGTATGGCAAAGTGGTCCGTGTGGTTACAATCGGTGACTATTCTATCGAGCTTTGTGGTGGTACCCACGTTGGCAATACAGCTGAGATCGGTCTCTTCAAGATTGTCAAAGAAGAAGGTATCGGCTCTGGTACCCGCCGTATTTTAGCGGTGACAGGCAAGGAAGCTTTCCTAGCTCTACGTGACCGCGAGGATGCTCTTAAAGCTGTTGCGCAGACCCTTAAAGTGCCACAAATCGACCAAGTGCCGACAAAAGTGGAAGCACTGGCTGCGGAGCTCCGCGATTTGCAAAAAGAAAACGCTAGTCTGAAAGAAAAGGCAGCGGCAGCAGCTGCTGGTGATGTCTTCAAAGATGTTAAAGAGGCAAACGGTGTTCGCTACATTGCTAGCCAGGTCCAAGTTTCAGACGCAGGTGCCCTCCGTACCTTCGCTGACAACTGGAAGCAGAAAGACCACTCTGATGTCTTGGTGCTGGTTGCGGCTATCGGTGACAAGGTCAATGTCCTTGTAGCAAGCAAGTCGGCTGATGTCCATGCAGGAAATCTCATCAAAGTCCTTGCTCCAATCGTAGCAGGTCGTGGTGGCGGTAAGCCGGATATGGCTATGGCAGGTGGTAGCGATGCGTCTGCTATCCAAAACCTCTTGAACAGCGTTGCTGAAAACTTGTAATTAAACAAATGAAACTCTTTTATTCTCTGGATGAAGGAGTTTTTTGGTATAATATGCCTGTCTATATTTTAGCAATTTAGAATAATCGATTCTAACTGAATGGTCTATTATTAAACGGAGGAAAAAATGGGAAAATGTTTGGTAATCGGTTCGACCGTTTGTGATGTGATGATTTATCTGGATCAGTTACCGGGGCGGCAAGGCGATGCGCATATTGACAAACAGGTCCTGTCTCTGGGCGGTTGTGCTTTCAATGTGGTCAATATCCTGCACCACATGGGTGTGGACTATGATTTCATTTCACCGGTAGGGACAGGCATTTACGGTCATTTTGTCAGGAATGAGCTGGAAAAAATTGGAATTGAACCACGGGTTTTAGTGGAAAGAGCCAACGGCTGTTGTTACTGCTTTATCGAAAGCGACGGAGAACGGACCTTTCTGTCCGACCATGGTGTGGAATACCATTTTGACCCTACTTGGCTGGACCAGTTGGATTTATCGGAGTACGATTATGCTTACGTTTGTGGTTTAGAAGTGGAGGAAGAAACAGGTCAGGCATTAGTGGACAGTTTGGAAACTATTCCTGCCCAGCTCATTTTTGCGCCGGGACCGCGAGGACATCTGATAGATAAGCAGCGCATGGAGCAAGTCTTGGATTTGTCTCCTATCCTCCATGTCAATGAGCAAGAGGCTTTGACATTATCAGGTCAAACTGACATCAGGCAGGCTGTGCAGACCTTAAATGAACGCACCGGGCAAGCGCTGGTGGTAACCAGAGGAGAGGCTGGAGCTTTGGCCTACGATGGACAATGGCATGAGCAAAGGTCTTATCCAGCGCAAGTGGTAGACGCGGTGGGAGCGGGGGATAGTCATGTTGGCGCTCTATTGGCAGGATTAGCTAGTGGAAAATCCTTGGACCAGTTGCTCGACTTTGCCAATCGTGTCGCCAGTTATATTGTGGCCAACCCCGGCGTACACCTGCCTTCATCAACCTATGAGGATTTAAGAAAGTATTTATCAGAATTATAAATTCGAGCCCATTTGGGCTTTTTTGCTTGTCTAATTGCCCATTATCAGCTACATTTTGACTATCATTATAAACTTTTTGACAATTTTTATTGTTTTTTTGACAAAGATACTTGTCAAAAAGAAAAAGAAGTGTTACAATGATATCAAGATAAGAGATGAAAGCGAAATCATCATATAAAAAGAAAGTAGGAAACTATTATGAAAAAGTTAAACAATCTTCACATTGCGCGCTTCGTACAAGTACTGGCAATTGCCTATCTAGTTTTTGTCCTGCTAGCTGACATCATGAAGTGGCAGCAGTTGGATAATACTCATGTCGTTCTTGCCATTTGTGCCATCGTAGTGACAGATGAGAACTTGTGGAAACTAGCTGGCAGAAAAGAGAAAAACGGGAAAAGAATAAAGTAAGTAAAAATAAAGAAAGCGGGAAATCATCATGAGTAAAAATATGTCACCTACAAAATCTGAAGTGAATTTCAATAATTGGACCAAACGTGAGAAAGTTCTTCTAACTCTACTTATTATTACGTTGATTGATATTAAAGAGATTATATTTACTCTCTATCACATTGGATTGGAGTTTGGACAGGCTTTTACGGCCTGGTTCTAGGATAAGGAATTGAAAACAGAAAAGCGTATTGATTGATCTTGGAGGTCGTTATGAAAAACAATAGCAATAAAAAAGGAATTTTGATTACAGGAACAAGCGTTGTGCGTGGAGTGCAGGTTCTAGTTGCACTATATTTGATTTATAGTTTCGTTCAACTCTTTGTATTTGGTCAAGAGATAGATACCATGATACTCTTGATGATGATGAGTTCTCTCCTTATTTTAGACGATACTCTCAGCAACAAAAAGGAGAAGAAAAATGAGCAAGACAATTAAAAATGGAATGAAAGTAGTCCTATTGTTTTTCGCACTCTTCTTGATAAATATTTTGGTCTTTAAAGTTCTAGCCTTGCTAGGATTTGACCTTAGTTTGAATGCAGAGAGTTATTTAATTCCACCATTGATGGCGACACTTTTGCTCTATTTAAAACATGTTAATCCCAAGAAATAGTGACAAAATCTAGGGAAAGATAGGAGAAATCTTATGAAACGACACATTTCAGCAGATATGGCAGCAATTATTATTGCAGGATCGAGTATTATG
The DNA here is from genome assembly GCF_043674095.1 of Streptococcus sp. A25. Taxonomy (NCBI): domain Bacteria; kingdom Bacillati; phylum Bacillota; class Bacilli; order Lactobacillales; family Streptococcaceae; genus Streptococcus; species Streptococcus sp. A25. Next base: position 26,758 of record NZ_JBIMJO010000016.1, on the reverse strand, counting down.
GGACTACTGATTGGAGTTGCCCTAGGACTATATAGTTTAGTCTAGCTTGTAGGAAAATAAAGGAGAAGAAATATGGAAGCGAAAAAGAAATTATTTGAAGTTAATATCATGGAAAATAAGAAGTTTGTCTGGGGCTTGAATATTCTTGCTGTGGTACTCATCTTTCCATTTGCTCTGCTATTTGGTAAGTTAGCGTTTTCCTTGCTGGCTAATGTAGAACAAAATTTGCCACTTACCTTACCAGAGTTATGGATAGGAATGGTTCTATTTCCTCTTTTGATAGTTGTGCATGAAGCGATTCACGGTATCTTCTTCAAGGTTTTTTGTCCTGAAAATCCTGTCAAATACGGGATAAAATGGAAGTCCGGTATGGCCTATGCAACCAGTCCGGGCTCCCTTTACAATCGGATGCAAATGCTGGTAATTTCCCTGGCTCCCTTTGTCGTGATTAGTCTAGGCTTGACAATACTAGCGTGCTTAGGGGGAATGGACGTATCTCTTTATCTGATGGTAGCTACCATGCATGCAGCTGCTTGTGCTGGTGATTTCTACTATACTTATCTCTTGTTGGTTAAGTTTGCTAAGGGGAATATAGCTGTCGAAGACACAGAAACAGGCTTGATTATCTACCAAGCCTAGAAAGGAAACAACATGGAATATGTCTTAAAAAATCGGCTTAAGGAGTTGCGGGCACGGGATAGCCTCAACCAGACTGAGTTGGCAAAATTAGCAGAAGTTTCGCGGCAGACCATTAGTCTGATAGAGCGTGGCGAATATACGCCCTCGGTGGTCATTGCCATGCGAATTGCACAGATTTTTAATGAAAATGTGGAAAATGTCTTTCAATTAGTGGAGGTAGAGGGATGAAGAAAGAAAAATCAAAAAATAGTCTTCTCAGATTAGGTAAACAACTGGGTATTGGTGTTTTAATTGGTGCGCCTATAGGTTTTTTAATTGGATTTTTTGGCTTATTAGATCATCCTTTGCAACTACCCTTCCAAACTATCCTTGATATAGCTAGCGGAGTACTCTTGTTCATGACACTTGTTTCCTTATTGGTACAGCTTTATTATTTTATAAAAGCAGAAAAGAACTATAAAATATATAAGGATTTAGCTGATGACGATGAGCGCATTGATGAACTATATCGAGTACTGAGTTTAGACTACTCGTACGCAGTGACATTTACAGGTCTTATGTCAGTTTTGGGAATGGTCAGTTTGATGCTCAATTTGAAATTGGATATTTCTTCTAATGGGTTATTTATATTCTTTTCAATTTGGCCATTTGTTGTCTTGGTTTACACCACTGTTATGCAAATGTTGCTGATGAAACGGCACAATAAGATAAAAGGTATTAAGGCGCCTCTTGTGCCAACCTTGAAAGAAGTAAAGGCTAACGTTTTAGGGTTGGATGAGGCAGAATTGCAGGCAAACTACAAAATGTCTTTTGAAATCGTGATGAACTTGAGCAGTATGATTTTACCGGGGATTTATCTATTTTGTTTTGCTCTTTCAGCTATTCAAGGAGAAGTAGAATTGACAGGCCTCTTGATTGCAGGAGGTATTCATATCTATATTATGGTCATGCAGTTAAAAATGGCAAAAAATTATTATAAATAATATAGAAAAAAGGAGATTGCGATGAAAATTAAAGAATGGAATATGGTGAAAAATTGGCCCTATATTTTATGGTTTCTCTTGGCTTTTGCATTAAATATAGGAGCGACCTTTGTTTTAGTTCGGTTGGACAATTACCAAGGGCTCAATCTAGTTTGGGCAAGCGCTGCCTTGCTGGTAGTGACAGGTTTGGAAATCTTCTTAGCAGGTAAAGCGAAGTTACTCTCAAAATTTTGGCAGGACGGTTTTCTCAAGATGTTGGCCTATGTAGGTCTTGGATTTATCGCAGTTTTTGCTGTTAAAATCATAGCAGGCATTGTCATGCAATTGTCGGGTGAAGGGCTCAACACAGTCAATCAGCAAGCCATTGAAGATATGGGATTTCCTCCGATTATCTTGTTTTTATTGACATCTATTTTTGCTCCTATTGTCGAGGAAATCGTCTTCCGAGGCTTTATCATGGGTAAAATCTTTGGCAAGGAATCTATCTTCGGTCTCATCTTATCCAGCCTACTCTTTGGTCTCATGCACGCTCCGACAGGGCTTGGTTCTTGGATTATGTATGGGGGCATGGGGCTGGTGCTAGGTCTCATTTACCGCCTAGGCAAACGCTTGGAGTACAGCATGCTGGTGCATTTCATCAACAATATCATCGGATTTTTGCTCATGCTTTTGATGCAAATGCTCATGAATGGTTCATTAGGATAAGTCGGAGGTGAAAGTATGGAGTATATTGCCCTTGCAGCGGTTGGTTTCCTGTTTGTATCCTATTTTTCCTACGATGGAAAAGTCAAGAAATTGGCAAAACAGATCAAGAAACTCAAAAAACAGATAAATGGAGGAAATGTCATGTCAAAAATGGTGGAAGAATTGGTTGGTGCTACAGTTCATGTAGTCTTTGAAGATGGGATTGGACAGGATTTTACGATTGGGGCCTGCGATGAGGATTGGGTCAAGCTCAGTCAGACAGGCAAGGCCGGTAAGACCACGACTCGCTTGGTCAGACTGGATGCTATTGCTGAATTTAGAAAAGTAGATTAGGGGTTATCTATGTTAAAATTTATCAAACACTTAGGCTTGATAGTGCTTTATTTCCTAGCAAGCCAGGTCACCAGCAGCTTTATCTCGCTGGGCATCTTCAAGGACCAACTAGCAGCAGAGCTACCAGCTCCAATTGTGGAACAAGCAGTCTGGATTAGCGGCATTATCGGCATCGTGCTGACCACAATCCTCGCTGTGGTCCTCTGGAAGGTCGTCTATCCACGCAAGACCATTGCCTACACCGTCGAAAGTAGCTGGTTCCACAAGCTACACTGGCCTATTCTGGTCTACCTGGTCTATTTTGTCATTCAGTTTCTCATTCCTGTAGAGGAAAGCCAAAACCAGATGATAGTGGTGCAGTTTGTTTCTGCTTACCCCATTCTTGCCTTTTTCTCCGTAGTGGTATTTGCCCCTATCCTGGAAGAATTGATTTTCCGTGGTTTTCTGGCCACCTATTTCTTCCCGAAAATGCAGAGCATGAAAACAGTGGGGATTTACTTGGTTGTGTCAGGGCTTTTGTTCAGCCTACCACACGGACCAGCAACCATTCCGCAGTTCTTGATTTACTTTACAATGGGAGTCAATCTGGGATGGATTTTCTTGCTCAAACGAGATATCCGCTATTCAATGGCGCTCCATTTTGTCAACAACCTGATTGCCTACGGCATGATATTGGTTGGGGTATAGAAAAAAAGCAGTGGTCGACTGCTTTTTTATTTATCTATTTTACAAACCATAAAGGTAATCATCATCCTGCATGGCCTCCACTTCACCGAGCAGGTAGCCGTTACCAACTTGAGAGAAGAAGTCGTGGTTGGATGTACCGGTCGAAATACCGTTCATGATGATTGGATTGACATCATCCGCTGAATCTGGGAAGAGTGGGTCCTGTCCCATGTTCATGAGGGCTTTATTGGCATTGTAGCGTAGGAAGGTCAAAACTTCCTCAGTCCAACCAACGCTATCATAGAGCGAACGAGTGTAGCCTTCTTCATTTTCATAAAGCTGATAGAGCAGGTCGTACATCCAGTCGCGGAGCTTATCTTGCTCCTCTTCGGTCAATTCATTGAAACCGAGCTGGAATTTGTAGCCGATATAGGTACCGTGGACAGATTCGTCACGGATAATCAACTTGATAATTTCAGCAACGTTGGCCAGCTTGTTATTTCCAAGATAGTAGAGCGGAGTGAAGAAACCAGAATAGAAAAGGAAGGTCTCTAAAAATACGCTGGCTACTTTCTTCTCGAGCGCTGTGCCATTTTCATAAATTTCGTTGATGATTTTAGCCTTGCGTTGCAGGTATTCATTGCTGTTGGTCCATTCAAAAATTTCTTCAATCTCTGACTTGGTGTTAAGAGTGGAGAAGATAGAAGAGTAGGACTTGGCGTGAACAGATTCCATGAATTGGATGTTGTTGTAAACAGCCTCTTCGTGTGGTGTCCGCACATCTTGGCGGAGGGCTTGAACACCTGTTTCAGATTGAAGGGTATCCAAGAGTGTCAGACCACCAAAGACCTTGCCAACCAGGTCTTTCTCTTCGGCAGTCAATTTACGCCAGTCATCCAAGTCATTGGACAAAGGGATACGCGTGTCGAGCCAAAATTGCTCGGTCAATTTTTCCCAGGTCGATTTGTCAATGACATCTTCAATGGCATTCCAGTTTATGGCTTTGTAGTAGGTTTCCATATTTCTCTCTTTCTTTTCTAGAAATATCTACACTATTGTATCATATTTTTTGCTAAAAAACGCCCCAAGGACGTTCATTAGATTGCTTTGTTCGCAAGCAGCACAAATTGACGTATGGTAACTAGCTAATCCGCTCATAGCGGTTGGCGTAGATTAGGTAGTTGGCTTGCCAACAGCTAATCCCTTGCAAGTTACGACCTGAGAAAAGTCGTTCGAACTTAACGACTTTTCGAGGTAGTAAGCCACTTAGGTACTGACCATATAGTCAGTACCGTTCATTCATTAGATACTTTGGTATTTGTGTATTGCGACACGTAGAAACTGAAGACGATATTTCGTCAGTTTCGGAGTTAGTGAGGTAGCTAGCTAATCCACCGAGAGCGGTTAGCGTAGTTTAGCTAGTTGATTTATCAACAGCTAAACTTGCTACGTCGAAATCGAGTTCGGACTAAGGACTTGGCAAAAAAGATAAATCCCTTTGAGATGCAAGACATCTCTGCGGTATTTCCTATTTTCTCATTTCCAACTTTCAACAGTCTCCCAGACTGTTGAAACGCCCTCACATCTTACGACACGTAGAAACTGAAGTCGATATTTCTTCAGTTTCGAAGTTAGTGAGGTAGCTAGCTAATCCGCATATAGCGGTTGGCGTAGCTTAGCTAGTTGGCTTGCCAACAGCTAAGCTTGCTACGTTAGATCACACAACTTTCACATTGGTTTGATCCGATTTCTTCTCCGTCGTCGGTGAAGGTGCGGATGTAGTAGATAGACTTGATGCCTTTGTTGAAGGCGTAGTTGCGCAGGATAGAGAGGTCACGGGTTGTCTGCTTGTTCTCATTTTTCCACTCGTAAAGCTCTTTTGGCAATTCGCTGCGGAGGAAGAGGGTCAGTGACAAACCTTGGTCGACGTGCTCAGTAGCAGCAGCGTAGACATCAATCACCTTGCGCATATCCATGTCGTAGGCTGATTTGTAGAACGGAATAGTTTCCGTTGCCAAGCCTGCTGCTGGATAGTAGATTTTACCGATTTTCTTCTCTTGACGTTCTTCAATCCGTTGAGTGATTGGGTGGATGGAAGCAGAGACATCATTGATATAGGAAATAGAGCCGTTTGGTGCAACTGCCAAGCGGTTTTGGTGGTAGAGACCGTCTACCATCACCTTATCACGCAGGTCAGCCCAATCTTGTCCGCTTGGAATGAAAATACCTTGGAACAATTCTTTAACACGGTCAGATTGTGGTTGGTAGTTGCCTGTCACATACTTATCGAAATATGTGCCGTCTGCATATTTTGAGTTTTCAAAGTTATCAAAAGTCGCCTTGCGTTCTCGTGCAATGTTGTTTGATTCTACCAAAGTCCAGTAGTTGAGGAGCATGAAGTAGATATTGGTAAATTCAACGGCTGTTTTTGAACCGTAGTCCACCAAGTTTTGCGCCAAGTAAGAATGAAGTCCCATGGCACCCAAACCAATCGAATGTGCACGCTCATTACCTGCCTCAATCGAAGGCACAGCAGAAATGTGCGAATGGTCAGTAACATAGGTCAAGGCACGTGTCATAGCACGAACAGAACGACCAAAGTCAGGTGATTTCATGAGGTTAACAATGTTGGTTGAACCCAAGTTACATGAAACGTCAGTACCCATTGTCAAATATTCTTGCGAATCGTTGATGACGCTTGGTGTCTGGATTTGCAGGATTTCTGAGCAAAGGTTGGACATGATGATTTTGCCGTCAACTGGATTGCTGCGGTTGGCCGTGTCAATGTTGATGACATACGGATAGCCTGATTCTTGTTGGAGTTTTGAAATTTCTGTCTCCAAATCGCGGGCCTTGATTTTTGTCTTACGAATGCGAGGGTTGGCCACCAACTCGTCATATTTAGCTGTAATGTCCAAATAGCTGAATGGCACGCCGTATTCTAGCTCAACAGAGTAAGGGCTGAAGAGGTACATGTCCTCATTTTTACGAGCCAATTCGTAGAACTTATCAGGAACAGTGATACCGAGAGAAAGGGTTTTTACACGAACTTTCTCATCCGCATTTTCCTTCTTAGTCGAAAGGAAAGCGATAATATCTGGGTGGAAAACATCCAAGTAAACCACACCGGCACCTTGACGCTGACCAAGCTGGTTGGAATAAGAGAAACTATCTTCAAAAAGTTTCATAACTGGAACGACACCAGATGCAGCTCCTTCATATCCCTTGATAGGAGCGCCAGCCTCACGCAGGTTGCTGAGGGAGATACCGACACCGCCACCGATACGGGATAATTGCAGAGCAGAGTTGATAGAACGACCGATAGAGTTCATGTCGTCTGTTACTTGAAGCAAGAAACAGGATACCAATTCACCACGGCGAGCACGACCAGCATTGAGGAAGGAAGGAGTTGCAGGCTGGTAACGCAGGTGGATCATCTCGTTTGCCAAATCCAAGGCCAATTCTTCGTCACCTTCCGCAAAATAGAGGGCGTTGAAGAGGACGCGGTCCTCCATGCTTTCCAGATAGTAAGCACCGTCGTTTGTCTTGAGGGCGTACTGGTTATAAAACTTGTAGGCTGCCATGAAAGACTTAAATTGGAAGTTCTGGTCTTTCAAAAATTGGTCAATTTTAATGAGAAATTCTGGGCTGTACTGCTCCAAAAATTCTTTTTCTAAATAATTTTCCTCGACAAGATAGTTGATTTTATCCAAAATGCTATCGAATTGCTTGCTGTTAGGGATAACATTTTCCTTGAAAAAGGCTTTAAGGGCCTCCTGATCCTTGTGGAGGGGGATTTGTCCATTGACAGGACGGTTGATTTCGTTATTTAAACGGAAGTAGGACACATCGCCCAAATCTTTCAAACTCATAGTCGCAATCTCTTTCTATAATAGGCTTCTTATACTAAGACTTTTAATTTTGCAGGTTGGAAACCAGAGAAAACGTCGTTTTCAGTTTCAATCACTGGCGCTGCTGAGAAACCAAGTCCTTTGACGTGGTCAATAAATTCTGGCTGCTCATCCAGGTTGATTTCCTTGTATTCCACACCGTGTTGGTCTAGGAATTTCTTAGACATCTTGCACTGTACACAATCATTTTTTGAATAGATAGTAACCATTCGATTTCTCCTTTGTTTACAAGGAAATTGCATAATTCCCTTCAAATTTACCAATCTAGAATACAAGATTTTGGGGTTAAAGTCAAGGGGTTAGCTTAAACAAATCACAAAATATAGACGAATAACGAACAAGAAAATACTACATGTAGTGTTTTCTGAAAATGAGGTCTACAAGCTTTGTTTAAGCCGTAGTAGAGCTGTTTTCTATGCGAAATCACCATATGTCATAAAATATGACATTCATGGTTAAGTTGTGTTTGAATAAAAAAAGCAACTTCCAGTATAATATACATAATGAATACATAGAGGTAGCAGACATGACTCAAAAGAACAAATCGAAATTTGAACACAAACAAAAATTATTCTCTTACTATGATTTGGGAGAGGTTGCCCAAGAACATGGTGTGAATATTCAGGCACTCCCTTATACGATTCGTATTCTGTTGGAAAGCTTACTTCGTAAGGAAGATGGTGTAGATGTGACCAAAAGTCACATTAAAGATTTGGTTACCTACCAGGCTGCAGCTCCACAGGGTGAGGTTCCTTTTAAGCCAAGTCGTGTTATTTTGCAGGATTTTACAGGGGTTCCAGTTGTGGTTGACCTTGCATCCATGCGTGATGCGGTGGTTAAGGCGGGTGGCAGTCCTGATTTGATTAACCCCGAAATTCCAGTTGATTTGGTGGTTGACCACTCTGTACAGGTCGATTACTTCGGTACGGACCAGGCTCTGGAAAAAAATATTGAGCTAGAATTTGAGCGCAATAACGAGCGTTATGAATTCTTAAAATGGGCGGAAAACTCTTTTGAGAATTATCGGGCTGTGCCACCTGCAACAGGGATTATCCACCAGGTCAATATTGAGTTCCTCAGTGATGTTGTCATCGAGCAGGATGGCCTACTTTATCCAGATTCTATGTTCGGTACGGACAGCCATACGACCATGATCAACGGTATCGGTGTTCTGGGCTGGGGTGTCGGAGGTATTGAGGCCGAGGCAGCTATGTTGGGAGAGGCGTCTTATTTCCCAATTCCAGAAGTGATTGGTGTTCATTTGACAGGCAGTCTGCCCAAGGTTGCGACAGCGACAGATTTGGCTCTACGGGTGACACAATTGCTCCGCCAGGAAAATGTTGTCGGCAAGTTTGTTGAATTTTTTGGACCGGGTCTGTCTTCATTGGCACTGGCTGACCGGGCGACGGTTTCCAACATGGCACCTGAGTATGGCGCGACTTGTGGTTACTTCCCGATCGATGCTGAGACCTTAAACTACATGCGCCTGACCAACCGTTCAGAGGACCATATCGCCTTGACGGAGGCTTATGCCAAGGTCAATCATCTGTTCTACGATGAGGTCAATTTCCCAACCTACACCAAGGTTTTGGAGTTGGATTTGTCAACGGTGGTGCCGTCTATTTCTGGACCAAAACGGCCGCAAGATTTGATTGAATTGACCGATGCCAAGGAGGAATTTGCTGCCAGCATCACTCGTGAAGTTGGTGTTCGTGGTTTTGGTTTGGACAAGGCAGAGCTAGATAAGACAGCGACGGTGCATTATGCGGACGGAGATGAGACGATTCAGACAGGTCATGTAGCCATTGCAGCTATTACCTCTTGTACAAATACATCTAACCCCTACGTACTTTTAGCGGCAGGATTACTGGCTAAGAATGCGGTTGAAAAAGGCCTGACAGTCAATAAAACGGTCAAGACTTCTCTGGCACCTGGTTCAAAAGTTGTTACAGGTTACTTGAAAAATTCAGGCCTCCAAACCTATCTGGATGCGCTTGGATTTAACTTGGTCGGCTATGGTTGTACCACTTGTATCGGGAATTCCGGTGATTTGCCAGTAGAAGTTGCAGACGCCATTAAGGAAGAAGATTTGCTGGTTTCGGCAGTCTTGTCTGGAAACCGCAACTTTGAGGGCCGTATCAATCCGCTTGTCAAAGCTAATTTCCTTGCAAGTCCGCCCCTTGTAGTGGCCTATGCCATTGCAGGAAACATGAATGTTGACTTGACGACAGAGCCGCTTGGTCAAGACCAGAATGGTCAACCTGTCTATCTCTCAGACATCATGCCAAGTCGTGAGGAGGTAGATGCCTATATCGAGCAGTATGTGACCCGTGACCTTTATAAGGAAGAATACCAACAGGTCTTTACAGATAGTCAAGCTTGGAATGCCATTGAAACGACGTCGGATAAAAATTATGCCTGGAATGACAAGTCAACCTACATTCAAAACCCGCCATATTTTGATAATATGCAGGCAGATTTATCTATCAAGCCTTTGGACAACCTAGCAGTCTTGGCCAAATTTGGAGACTCTGTCACTACCGACCACATTTCACCAGCGGGGAACATTGCGCGACTCAGTCCCGCTGCTCGCTACCTAGAGGATAATGGGATTTCATACTTTGACTTCAACTCCTATGGCAGTCGCCGTGGAAACCACCAGGTCATGATGCGAGGAACATTTGCCAATATCCGGATTAAAAATGAGTTGGCAGATGGAAAAATTGGTGGTTTTACCAAGTATGATGGCGAAATTCTGCCGATTTATGATGTTGCTATGAAGTATCAGGAGGCTGGAATTGGTAGCCTGGTAATTGCTGGTAAGGACTATGGGATGGGTTCTAGTCGTGACTGGGCAGCCAAGGGGGCCAATCTTTTGGGTGTCAAGGCTGTATTGGCAGAATCCTTTGAACGCATTCACCGCTCTAATCTAGTCATGATGGGTGTCCTACCCTTGCAATTCCTTGAGGGGCAGACAGCAGACAGTCTGGGCTTGACTGGTTTGGAAACCTACTCTATCGATTTGCCGGAGGATGTGACGGTTGGTCAGATGGTAACCGTTCGGGCTATTTCGGAAAATGAAACCAAGGAATTTCAGGCTCTGGCTCGCTTTGATGCGGAGGCTGATATTCGTTATTACCGCCACGGAGGCATTTTGCCAATGGTGGTGAGAAAGAAACTAGGAGGTCAACTATGACAGAAACAAATGGATTGAAAGATGCCATTGCCTGCGATACGCGCATTAGTGCGATTGAAAATGACCGCCTTTCCTATGCTGGTTATGATATTTCAGAGTTGATGGACAATAATGCGTCTTTTGAAGAGGTCATTTACCTGCTTTGGAATCTGCACCTCCCGACGCAGATTGAGCTTAATTATTTTGAAAAAGCCTTGCGGGCTGAGTATGCCATTTCTGATGCGGTGGAGCAGTGTATTCTCATCCAGTCACGCAGACACCTGCACCCGATGAGTGTCTTGCGGTCAACGGTGTCACTCTTAGGTGTTTACAATGTTCGGGCTGAGGAAAGTTCGCTGGAGGCTCTCTATGACCAGTCGATTCAGATTATGGCTAAGGTTCCGACAATCATTGCAACCTTTGCTCGTCTGCGGAAGGGCTTGGTGCCGATTGAGCCTCGTGAGGATCTGGGCTTTGCGGCTAATTTCCTCTATATGCTCAATGGGCAGGAGCCGACAGATTTGCAAGTCAAGGCCTTTAGCAAGGCACTGGTCCTCCATGCTGACCATGAACTCAACGCCTCGACCTTTGCGGCGCGCGTGACCGCCTCCACCCTGACAGATATTTATTCTTGCGTGACGACAGCTATTGGAACGCTCAAGGGTTCTCTACATGGCGGAGCTAATGAGCGGGTTTTCGATATGTTGCTGGCAATCCGTGAATCTGGTGATACAGAAGGTTACTTGCAGCAAAAATTGGACTCAAAAGAAAAAATTATGGGCTTTGGTCACCGGGTTTATCAAACGGTGGATCCTCGTCAAGAATATTTGAAGGAAATGGCGCGTGATTTGACAATGGGAACGGATGATGAGGCCTTCTATCGCTTGTCCGAAGAAGTAGAGGACTTTATCAAGCACAAAAAAGGATTGATTCCGAACGTGGATTTCTATTCGGCGACGGTATACCATGTTTTGGGCATTGACAGTGATATTTTCACCTTGATTTTTGCCATGAGTCGTATGGCCGGCTGGATTGCCCATGTACAGGAACAACGCAAGAACAATAAGCTCATCCGTCCTCGTTCGTCCTATCTAGGTGGACGGAATTTGACCTATATCCCAATCGGAAAGAGATAAGTATGGCAGAAAAAATTAGATTTGAAAATGGAAAGTTGCTGGTTCCTGACCAACCCGTTATTCCCTATATCGAGGGGGATGGTGTCGGTAAGGATATTTGGTCAGCGGCTCAGTCTGCGATTGATGCGGCAGTTGAAAAGGCTTATAATGGCCAGCGTCAGATTGTCTGGAAGGAAGTATTGGCCGGTGAAAAGGCCTATGAAACAACAGGAACTTCCTTACCAAACGAGACCTTAGCCACCATTAAGGACCATCTTTTGGCTATTAAAGGACCGCTGGGAACGCCTGTTGGTAAGGGACATCGATCACTGAATGTGGCCTTGCGCCAGGAACTGGACCTCTTTACCTGTGTGCGGCCAGTCCGCTATTTTAAGGGAGTGCCTAGTCCACTCAAAGAGCCTGAAAAAACCAATATTACGATTTTCCGTGAAAATACAGAAGATATTTATGCAGGTATCGAATGGGATGCTGGAACTGCTGAAGTAGCACAGGTGCTTGCTTTCTTGAAGGACCAGATGGGAGTTAGTAAAATTCGTTTCCCTGAGACATCGAGTATCGGTATCAAGCCGATTTCTGAGGAAGGCAGCAAGCGCTTGGTTCGCTCTGCTATTGATTACGCCTTGGAAAATGGCCTAAAAAATGTAACCCTGGTCCACAAGGGCAACATTCAAAAGTTCACGGAAGGTGGTTTCCGTAAATGGGGCTATGAATTGGCCCAGGAAGAATATGCAGAGCAACTTGTGTCAGGTGACTTGGTTGTCAATGATATTATTGCGGACAATTTCCTTCAGCAAATCTTACTTGCTCCAGAAAAGTTCGATGTGGTGGCCCTCACCAATCTCAACGGAGACTACGCTTCAGATGCTCTAGCGGCCCAGGTTGGTGGAATCGGCATCTCACCAGGTGCAAATATCAATTACCAAACAGGACATGCCATTTTTGAAGCTACTCATGGAACAGCGCCAGATATTGCTGGCCAAAACAAGGCTAATCCAAGTTCCGTTCTATTGTCTGCTTGTATGATGTTGGATTATATGAATTGGAAAGAAGCAGCAGAGATTATTGTTTCTGGACTCGAAAAAGCTTTTGAAAATAAACAGGTAACTGTTGACTTTGCAAAGGATTTGGGAGTAGAACCCCTATCTACTAGTCAATTTGTTACGGCTCTTATTCAATATTTTTAAGATAGAAAGGACTTGCGACCAGGCAGGTCTTTTTCTTAGAAAAATGAAAGAAATGCAAAAAAATCTTGAAAATGATTTCAAAAAGTGGTATAATCCTCCTTGTAAGGGTTATCATAATAGCCCAAATTTTGTAAAACAAAAAGGAGAATCCAAATATGGCTTCAAAAGACTTCCACATCGTGGCAGAAACAGGTATCCACGCACGTCCAGCAACTTTGCTCGTTCAAACAGCTAGCAAATTCGCTTCAGACATCACTTTGAATTACAAAGAAAAATCTGTAAACCTTAAGTCCATCATGGGTGTTATGTCTCTTGGTGTTGGCCAAGGTGCTGACGTAACAATCTCTGCTGAAGGTGCAGATGCTGACGACGCAATCGCAGCAATCACAGAAACAATGGAAAAAGAAGGATTGGCATAAGAACATGACAGAAATGCTTAAAGGAATTGCAGCATCTGATGGTGTTGCCGTTGCTAAGGCATATCTACTGGTTCAACCCGATTTATCTTTTGAAACTGTTACAGTTGAAGATACAAATGCAGAAGAAGCTCGTTTGGATGCAGCTCTTGAAGCGTCTCAAAACGAGCTTTCTGTTATTCGTGAGAATGCAGTAGCTAGCCTAGGTGAAGAAGCCGCAGCCGTATTTGATGCACACTTGATGGTACTTGCTGACCCAGAAATGATTGGTCAGATTAAGGAAACAATCCGTGCTAAGAAAACAAATGCTGAAACAGGTTTGAAAGAAGTAACGGATATGTTCATCGCTATCTTTGAAGGTATGGAAGATAACCCATACATGCAAGAGCGTGCAGCAGATATCCGCGACGTTGCAAAACGTGTCTTGGCACACTTGCTTGGTGTTCGTTTGCCAAACCCAGCAACAATTGATGAAGAGTCTATCGTGATTGCTCATGACTTGACACCTTCTGATACGGCTCAATTGAATAAGCAATTTGTAAAAGCTTTCGTAACCAACATCGGTGGACGTACAAGTCACTCAGCTATCATGGCTCGTACACTCGAAATTGCAGCTGTATTGGGTACAAATAATATTACTGAAATCGTGAAAGATGGTGATGTCCTCGCTGTTAACGGTATCACTGGTGAAGTTGTTATCAACCCATCTGAAGAAGTGGTTGCAGAATTTAAGGCGGCTGGTGAAGCTTATGCGAAACAAAAAGCTGAGTGGGCACTCTTGAAAGACGCTCAAACTGTTACAGCTGACGGTAAACATTTTGAATTGGCTGCTAACATCGGTACACCTAAAGACGTTGAAGGTGTAAACGACAATGGTGCTGAGGCGGTTGGTCTTTACCGTACAGAGTTCCTCTACATGGATTCACAAGACTTCCCAACGGAAGATGAGCAATACGAGGCTTACAAGGCTGTTCTTGAAGGTATGAATGGCAAGCCAGTTGTGGTTCGCACCATGGATATCGGTGGTGATAAGGAACTTCCTTACTTCGATCTTCCACATGAAATGAACCCATTCCTTGGTTTCCGTGCCCTACGTATCTCTATCTCTGAGACTGGTAACCAAATGTTCCGTACGCAGTTGCGTGCCCTTCTTCGTTCATCAGTACATGGTAAACTTCGTATCATGTTCCCGATGGTTGCCTTGTTGACAGAATTCCGTGCGGCAAAAGCAATCCTTGAAGAAGAAAAAGCGAACTTGTTGGCTGAAGGTGTTGCAGTTGCAGATGATATCCAAGTTGGTATCATGATCGAAATTCCTGCAGCAGCAATGATCGCTGACCAATTTGCTAAAGAAGTTGATTTCTTCTCAATTGGTACAAACGACCTTATCCAATACACTATGGCAGCAGACCGTATGAACGAACAAGTTTCATACCTCTACCAACCTTACAACCCATCTATCCTTCGCTTGATCAACAACGTTATCAAGGCTGCACACGCAGAAGGCAAATGGGCTGGTATGTGTGGTGAGATGGCTGGTGACCAACAAGCTGTTCCACTTCTTGTCGGAATGGGCTTGGATGAGTTCTCTATGAGCGCAACTTCTGTACTTCGTACACGTAGCCTCATGAAGACACTTGACACAGCTAAGATGGAAGAATATGCTCAGCGTGCCTTGACAGAATGTGCAACGGCAGAAGAAGTTCTTGAACTTCAAAAAGAGTATGTTGATTTCAACTAATAGATAAAACGAGAAGACAAGGCTAGAAATATCCTTGTTTTTTCTATAACAAAAATAGACTTGCCCCGGCAAGTCTATTTTAGTCTTTAGTTCTTCTGATAAAACTTATTGTGCTGATAGATAGGATCAAAGGTTAAATTGATGCCTAATTTGCGGAGAACACTCTTGTCTTCGTCAGATAGGATAACGGTCGAGTGGGCTTCGCTACCGTTTAATTGGCCCAATTCTTTCATGGCACGTGCAGCGACAGGGCTGTCTTGTGCAGTAATGGCAAGGGCGTTTAGGATTTCGCTGGCATCGAGTCGTGTATTGGTCTTATCCAGATAATCTGCCTTCAATTCTTGAATTGGACGGATGTAGTTTGGTTCGATGAGAAGTGTTTCATCATCGATGTTAGCAATTTGCTTGATGGCATTGAGAAGAACAGTTGCAGTTGGTTTGAGGAGGTCAGAGGTCTTACCTGTGACAATCTCACCATTTGGTAACTGAATAGCAAGGGCAGGGCTGGAAGTTAGCTCTGCTTTTTCACGCGCAGCGATAACAACCTTACGGTCAGCAGGTGTCACGCCCACCTCATTCATGAGGAGCTCAATCTTTTTAACTGCTTGCTCGCCCACCCGCTCCGCTTTGAAATCAACGAGTGTCTGATAGTAGCGGCGGATGATTTCCTGCTTAGATGCTTCGATAGCAGCTTCTTCATCCACGATGGAATAGCCCACCATGTTGACCCCCATGTCAGTTGGTGAAGCATAAGGGGATTTGTTCAAAATGCGTTCAAAGGTACGGTTGAGTACAGGGAAGACCTCGATGTCACGGTTGTAATTGACGGCTGTTTTTCCATAGGTTTGTAAGTGGAAAGGGTCAATCATGTTGAGGTCGTCCAGGTCTGCGGTAGCTGCTTCATAAGCCAAGTTTACTGGGTGGTGGAGTGGCAAGTTCCAAACTGGGAAGGTTTCAAACTTGGCATAGCCAGAAGTTACCCCATTTAACTGGTCATGGTAGAGCTGGGAGATACAGGTTGCCAATTTTCCTGAACCAGGTCCAGGTGCTGTGACGACAACCAGATTGCGACTGGTTTCAATGTAGTCGTTTTTACCCATACCTTCTGGTGAAATGATGTGGTCAATATCAGAAGGATAGCCCTTGATTGGGTAGTGGAGATAGGATTTGATGCCGTGTTTTTCCAACTGCTTGCGGAAGGCATCTGCTGCTGGTTGATTGCGGTACTGGGTAATGACCACAGAACCAACATAAATATCAATATCATTAAATGTATCAATCAAGCGGAAGACTTCTTGGTCGTAAGAAATGCCTAGGTCGCCGCGTGCCTTAGAATGTTCGATATTGCTGGCGTTGATGGCGATGACGATTTCTACTTGATCTTTTAACTCTTGGAGGAGTTTGATTTTATTATCTGGTTCATAGCCTGGCAAAACACGGGCTGCGTGGAAATCTTCCAACATTTTTCCACCAAATTCCATATAGAGCTTGCCTTCAAATTGGGCAATACGCTCTAAAATGTGATCACGTTGCAAATTCAAGTATTTAGTTGAATCAAATGCGATTTTTTTCATTATAAATATGTCCTCCAAATGTGTATTAATCTCTGGGAAAACAAAAAATAGCTCCCTAAAACTAGGGAGCCTTTTCTCCGACCTCTCAAATGAGGTGCCCGAACAATACTATAACAAACTGTGCTAATCTTGTCAAGAAAAAGTCGGATAGAAGAGAAATTAAACACTCGCTTAAAAAATATTTAATTTTTATAAAATTAAATATTGACTTTATTAAAATAAAGTGTAAAATAAAATTAAACAAATATTTAATTTTATTAAAAGGAGTTTCTTATGAAAAAACTAGTCAACAATAAATTATTTCTATCTAGCTTTGTGGCAGACTTGATTTCTAACTTTGGAGATACGCTTTACTATCTGGCTTTGATGAACTATGTTTTACTTTTACCAGATACCAAGTTTGCCCTGGCTATGATTACTGCATCTGAAACCTTGCCGATTTTGGCAGGGCTCTTCATCGGAATCTGGGCGGACAAGACAAAAAACAAATTGGATACCATTCTTGCAACCCTGCTGGTTCGTGTCGGTCTCTATGCCTTTGTTGGCTTCTTAATGGGCTTTGCCCCAGCCCTCTGGGTTGTGGCAGTGGTCTGCGTCATCAACTTCCTGTCTGACCTGGCTGGTCAATACGAAAATGGCCTTTATATGCCAGTCAGCTTGCGGGTTGTGGCAGCGGAAGACCGCGAAAGCGCAATGGCCTTCAAGATGACGGTGAAAAGTCTTTTGCAAATCGCCTTCCAAGCCAGTGGTGCTATCCTCATTGGCTTTATGTCTTACCAGAATCTCGCCTTCTTCAATGCAGGGACCTTCTTGGTCAGCCTTGCGATTATGGCAGGTTTGCGTCCAGCTTTTGCCAAGTTGTTGAAAGAGAATCCTATCCAAGAAGCTGAGCAAACAGAAACAGAAGCAGGCATTATCAAGGGCATGCGTAACAGTCTCAAAGAATCCTACCAAGCTGTTCAGAATATTCCAGTTCTCAAAGCGTCAATTGTGACCATTGCCAGCCTGAATGCCATTTTTACTGCCCTCTCACCATTAGCAATTCTTAATATGAAGGAGTTTTCAGACTTTGTGATTGTCAATGCGGGGACAACGGTGGCTCTGATTTCCATTCTCTTCTCAGTTGGTAGTATCTTGGGGTCAAGTATCGGTATGGCTTTGTTCAAAAATGTTAGCTTGGTCAACCTCCTCAAGTTCTCTACTCTTATGCCTGTTTTACTTTTCTCAGGTTTCTTTCTTCACAACATCTATGTAGTATTGGCAGTGATCTTCGTAACGGCAGTGACACTGGGAATTTTCAATCCAAAAATGAGTGCTCTGGTTATGAATGAATTGCCTGAAGATAAATTGGCGACAGTCGGTGGAGGGATTGATGCTTTCTGCCAGATTGGTATGGTAGCAGGTCAAGCCTTGGTCGCCATTATGGTGACGGTGCTTTCTGCGACAAGTATTTCTCTCATCTTCCTCTTGCTCTCTGTGGGACTCTTGGGTTATAGCATTTTTACAGGAAAAAATACTGAAAAGATTGTAGCTAGTGCATAGGAATAAATCTCTGGTTACTAGAAGGAGAATTACTTTGAAAAAGATACTCAACAATAAATTGTTCTTATCAAGCTACCTAGCGGATGTGATTTCCAACTTTGGAGACACGCTTTACTACCTAGCTTTGATGAACTATGTCTTATTTCTGCCAGATACTAAGTTTGCCTTGGCCATGATTACGGTTTCTGAAACTCTGCCAATCTTGTCGGAACTTTTTATGGGAATTTGGGCTGATCGGACCAAAAATAAATTGGATACGATTTTGGCTACTCTGGTGCTTCGTTTTGTTCTTTATGCCCTCGTTGGTTTACTAATGGGATTTACACCAGCCCTATGGATTGTAGCGGTGGTTTGTGTGGTCAATTTCCTATCTGACTTGGTTGGTCAGTATGAAAACGGGCTTTATATGCCACTTAGCCTGCGGGTCTTGGAGGCAGAAGACCGTGAAACAGCCATGGCTTTTAAGAATACCGTGGGCGGTATCTTGATGATTGTCTTTCGATCCAGCGGTGCCATTCTCATCGGCTTCATGTCTTACCAGAATCTTGCCTTTTTCAATGCTGGGACCTTCTTGGTCAGCCTTGCGATTATGGTAGGTCTGCGTCCAGCTTTTGCCAAGTTGTTGAAAGAAAATCCTATCCAAGAGGTTGAACAAACTGAAACAGAAGCAGGACTTGTCAAGGGAATTGGTCAGAGCCTTAAAGAATCTTATCAAGCCATTCAAAACATCCCTGTACTAAAAGCTTCTATTCTGACCATTTCGGGTATCAATACGGTTGTTAGTGCCGTATCTCCCATGGTTATCCTGTCTATGAAGGAATTTTCAGACTTCGTGATTGTCAATTCTGGTATAACTCTTGCCTTGGTATTCAATCTATTTTCTGTTGGTTACATCCTTGGCTCTAGTCTAGGTATGGCTTTCTTCAAACATATCAGCTTGTCTAACCTGCTCAAGTGTTGTACATTTTTGTCGGTCATCCTGTTTGTTGGCTTCTACCTTCATAATATTTATATTGTGATGGCGACTATCTTAGTCACTACCATGATGACTGGCATTATCAATCCAAAATTGTATGCCCTGATAATGAATGAACTACCCGAAGATAAATTGGCGACTATCAATGCAGGAATGGGGACTATATTCAATATTGGGATGCTTGCAGGTCAAGCCTTGGTCGCCCTTATGGTGACGGTGCTTTCTGCGACAAGTATTTCCCTCATTTTCCTCTTGCTTTCTGTGGGACTCTTGGGCTATACTATTCTTACAGGGATCAAGCCTGCAAAGTCATTAGTGAATACTTAGAAAGAAAACTATGAAATTAGATTACCGAGATTATAGAAGCGAAATTGTCGAAAAATTTTTTATTCCTTTAATTGTTACGGAACGTGAGGAACCGATTGAGGCGGATTTTTCACAGAAAGAAAAAGACATTCTCAAAGATGCCTTGGACATTCGTGATGAGATGGAAGAAAAGTTGGCAGATTTTCGTCAGGAAGTCAATCAAGTCTTTGTCTGGGGACATATCTTTACAATCCTGCACACCTTGTATTTCTACCTCTTGGATCAAGGACAGGATCCTAAGACAGTCGAGGAAGCTTGTCAATTGATTTTAAAGCTGTCTCAAGAAGAAGTAGAAGATGCCATGCGAACCATGTTGGCGTCTGAAAATGACGGACATCGTGAGAAGACCCTTAGCCTCATGGAACTTTTGGAAAAAACGGATAAAAAGCCGACAGATAAGTGGTACTGGTCACTGGCTATTCGCAATCCCCTGGAAACAGTTCAGCGGTCTGTCCATCTCTTGGATAAGATGCTGCCAATCTATCAGCCCTATTTTGAGCAGGCAAGGACAGAGAGGGAAACCTTTGCTAGAGACTTTGACATTGAGAAACTCTATCGAGAATCCAAGCAGCTAGCCATGACTGGCTTGGATGCTTTAGGAGTAGAAACTGCCCAATTCTTCGTTCTCAGTCCCTGGAATTATTGGTTTGCTTATTATGGCAATGAAGACTTTGACCATATGAAAGTCGCTCTTTTAGCATCCTGTCGAATTGATCAGATGATGCTGTCAAATGACGAGCTGGATCTGGATGATTTGACAACGGCTCTTAAAGTCATCAGCGATAGCACGCGCTACCAAGTTTTAGTGGAACTGACCAAGCCCCATGCCAAGAGCAAGGACATTGCAGAACGCCTGGCTATTACAGGGGCGGCAGTGTCTTTCCACACCCAAAAACTGATCAACGGTGACTTACTTCTCTTCAATACAAAAAATAGTGATGTCAAATACAGTGTCAATCAAGATTTGCTGCGGCAGATGATAGACAAGCTGAAGAGTGATTTTGAATTATAGTTAGTAGGACTTTGTACTGAGAGAGTACAAGGTCTTTTTATGCCTTGGTTCCAAGGTTGCTTTCCCGCTCCATGTGGAATCTATGGTATAATCCCATCTTTGGCAGTTTGAAACGACAAAAACCTCCCCAACCCTATGCATATCAAGGTGATATACTCCCCTTATAGTGGACAGTGAAAAAACAAAAATTTTCACTAGAACCATTTTAATTCACTTAAAATTTGTTTGGTATCGCACCAATCAGCAAGGAGCTATTCGCTTTCGAGGTTGGAAGGAGTGGACGATTGAGACGGTGAGGGAATGATGGTTGAAGAGGTTGCTTAGAAACCATGGTTTTCATTAGTTTCCTGACGGTTATCGTTGGGAAATTTTTTGATTCTAAAAGATTGCTAGCGTTTTCTTTGCATTTCATACTTATTACTTATATAATTGCAGTAGGTATTTTATCGGGGTCAAAAAAGGAGACTATATTTTAATGAATTTACATTTTTTACAAAAAAAGCACCATTTTGGAATCCGTAAGTTTTCCATCGGTGTCGTATCTGTTGCCTTAGCAATTAGCTTTAGTGTTGCTGGAGGGCAGGTTGCGGCTGCCCAAGAGGCAAGCCAAACTCCTGTTAGTAGCCAGCAAATGAGTCAGGCAGTAACAGATGAGCCAGGTCATGAGCAAACAAGTAATCAGGTTTCAGAGATGGTGGGAACTCAGTTGACAGAACCAGTTCTCACAGAGACTTTGTCTCCAGTAGTACAACCTACTCAAACTGATTCAATCGTCTCACAGACCCCAGTTATCCAAGAAAATCAACCAACAACACTCAATCAAGAAAAGTCAAACTCAGTTCAATCCCTGTCGGAAGAGAATGCAAGTGAACCTAGTGTAGGGACAAAAAGTCCTCAAACAGTTGTTGAAACCCCAGTAGAGCCAGCTACAACAGATCTGGTAGCAGAAACAGCAGCAGTAGAATCTGCTCAGACTGCCCAAGCAGCAGAAGAACGAGTAGTTCAACCTGTCCTTCGTTCAGTGCCCATGGCTCGTAGTGTAGCTGCCAATGAAGTTGCTAAATTGCCACTAGATGACCAAGGGGAGCTTATGACCTCTGTCAATGGAAAAACAGTTCAGCAGTTTCAAGTGGTTTATTCGGATGGTAGTAGTCAGATAGTCCCTGCGACGACTCAGCCAATTACAAGCCAGACCAGTGAAATAGTTGCTCAACAGGTCGCTTCGCTGAAAGATGACTTTGCGGCTGTGACCTACGAATCGCTCTATCCACACTTATCTCATCAGGAAAGTTTTCTTGAAAAAACTGCTCTAGAGACAGCCATTCGGAAGGAAAATGGGGGAAATGCTCTGTCAGCTGACCAGCTACAGTCTCTCAAGCAGATAGCCTATATGGATATGCTGGATATGAGAGAGAGTTTTGAGCGAGTAAAAGCTAAGATTGAAACGACTCTGACAGGTATTTTTGAGAAATCAAGTCAGGTCAATGTAGAGGATATCCGTCGTAATAAGGAGAAGATTTTAGCAGGTCTTTCCTATCTGGATCGTCAATATTCCTTTGAATTTGGTCCCCATCAGGCTCAGGATCTGATCTTGTATCACCCTCAGGTTTTTGGTGGTGGCGGGAGTCCCCTTGGAACTCTTACTATCTTGAATACCTTGACCTATCGTGATTTGGGCTTAGGACAGTCAGCGACTACTTACCAAGCCAAACTAGCTCCAATTACAAATCGAGCTGATATTTTCTCCTTTGTGGAGAAGGGCGTTAGCCTTTTTGAGCCAGGCAAAACAGGGGAGCAATGGTTTAAGGAGACTAGCAAGGCTCATCTGGCAGAGTCCCAATCTCCTTATGGAAATTCCTCGCTCTATCAGAAATTAAAGAGCAATGCACGTCTGAACAACCATTTCATTCCTCTCCTGACCCTACCTAGTGATCTCGTATATGTCATTAGCACTTCAAACACAGTCAACTACGGTTTAACGGAATCCTATGTCCGACCAGGTGACCAGACCGGTTTGGCAACATTTAAAGCTAACTTACAATCCTATGCTGATGACCAGGAAAGCTTTTTGAAATTCTGGCATCGCATCAGTCAGAACAGGGATATTCTAGCCAATCATGAAGCCATTATTGTGGTTGATAGTCCGCAGAAACTAGGGACAGCTACTCAGCGCGTTCAAGAACTTTATTCACCAAAATATAGTTCAGGAGTTTTAGAAGGGGTCGAGAAATTTATCAGACCGCTCAACCTTTATGCCAACTTTTTACAAGCTGATGGTCAGGCCAATGGAAATACTTCCATAAACCTCTTCTTGAAAAAATCCCTGTCTGAGGCTGGTCAGTCTGTTTATACCCATGAATTGACCCATATGCTGGATAAGAACGTTTGGTTAAATGGCTATGATAGACGATCTGGCCAGTTACAAGAAGTTTTTGCCAGAGGAATGTTTGAGTCTATGGATGTTGCTAAAACACCCTATCAAGACCCAAGCTTTATTATCAATACAGCCTATCGTATGGGGGACAATCGGACACAAAATGCTAGTCCAGACCGTTTCCAAACAAGTGATGACCTTAAGACCTATATGCAGGGTATTTTGGACGTCTTGTACACTTTAGACTACGCAGAAGCTCAGTCTATCTTGGGTCAGATACCTGAAGATAGGGCAGTCCTACTTAATCAGCTGAGCCTTGTCGCAAGTGCTAATGGTGGTCAGACAGATCAAGCTCAACCAATTTCGAGAGATTTAGCAGCAGGTTTGCAATCTGTCCATGATTTTGTAGATAAGCAATTGATTTCAGGTCGCTACAAGTTTGACGGTCTCAATACCACAGGAACAGCTCGGACCAATTCTTACTACACCATTCCTCTCTTTGAGCCTATCTATGCAGGTCTGCAAAACAATGCAGGAACAGTAGGTGACATTAGCTTTAGAAGAAATGCCTATGATATTCTGGGAGAATATGGTTATGAAAAAGGAATGGTAGCCTATGTTTCTGGCCAATATGCCAATGATCAGGCAGCTTTGAATGCCATTATGCCAGAATATGGAGGAGACCTAGCAACCTTTAAGAAGGCTATGTTTGACCGTCGCATCGCCAAGGTTACTGAGCTAAAATCCACTAGTGTAGCCAGCGATTTCGCTGCTATTCAGAGTTTGATGGATGCGGCCGTTGCCAAAGATTTGCAACAGATGAAACTTAATGCAACCAATAGGGTAGCCTTGTCAACTAGAGTTTCAGCTGTTCAAGAATTGAAAAAGAGCATCTTCCAGGCTTATTTGAAGGATACAGATGACTTCCGCTCAAGTATTTATCAAGAAGTTCAGGCGCGTGAGCTCTATGTCACCAAAGGTGCTGAAACATCTAAAGAGGGACAGGGAACAGAAACTCATCCATATCAAAGTTTGTCCTATGCTATTTCCCAAGCTAAAGATGGTGATACTATTAAATTGGTTAGTGATATCATCCATCGTGATGGACAAAATTTTTCAACGAATTTTGTCATTGATAAGGCGGTGACAATTGATGGTCGTGGGTATAAATTAAATCTTCGTGGTCTTAATTTGCTAACGACAAAAGATGTGACCCTAAGTAATCTCAAGCTCGAGATGATTCCTGATGGTGGTCAGCAACCGAAGATTTATGCGGATGGTAACCATCTGACCTTTAATAACGTGTCAACGACCATCAGTCAGGCCCAAGTCGATCTTCGTCCTACCTTGATTGCAGGTTCTCCAACTGACACCCCTTCAGGAAGCCATGCTCGGATCTCGATTATTGGTGGTTCCTCAGACACTCGCTTCCAGAAAATTTTTGCGGGCCATGCCCAAGGGACTAGTTTGATTCCGGTTGAGATTATCATAGACTCAGAATTTGCCATGGTTGATCAAGGGATTGACTTAGGTGGTGTAGATGGATCTCCAACTATTGATCGGGTTACCTTGGAGAGTAGTTCTAGCAATATCAAGAAGGTTGTGGCGACAAATAGTTCAGACAACCATGTTACTCTGAAGGCGGCTCGTATATTTGGAGTAGAATTAGTGGATGTTCAGGAATTGACTCTGAGTGAACGTGCAGATATTACCCTGTCTGATAAGGTTTCTAGCATCACCACACGACTTGAGTTGGGAACAGATAGCCTTCTCAATCTGGCTATGAATCAGAATCTTGAAGTCGGTGAACTGATTGGAGATGGAAAACTGATTATCCCAGTTAGCTCTAGCTTGCAGGTAACAGGAGATATTCAAGATAATGTTCAAGTTCTTGTCAGAGGCTTTGAACAAGATCTGACCAAGAATATAGACAAGGAATATGTAAGGGTTGAGGGACTGTTATCTCCTACAGCTCGTATTACCTTGGAGAAAGGCTATAATCGTTTTGGCCTGGTTAAAGATGAAATTGTTTATCGCTTGGTAGAGCTAAAACAGCCTGTTCAAACTCATACAGTAACTTTGCACTTCACACAGTCAGGTAAGTTGGTAAAAGAGAAGCAGGTGCAAGTTGATAATGGGCAGTCCATTACTGGTGTGGAGAACGAGTTGCCTAGTGCGACAGAGGGAACCTATCAGTTGGATCCAAACTTTGACAGAACAGCGTTGACAGCTATCACTAGTAGTAAAACGATTGAGATTCCAGTAGTCTTGGTTCTATCAAAAGCAAGTCGCTACCAGCCTCACGTTAATGGAGAAGCCCGTGTCCTACCGGCAAGCAGTAGTGAGGAAACAACAGCTGAAATTTTGAAGCAAATCAGTCTACCAGCTGAAGTAGGTCGATTTGATGTTATAGTAGTCACTCCAATTCCACAGTCTAGTGGCGACCACTCTATGACTATTCGTGTGGTCTATGATGATCGCAGCGAAGAAGAGCTTGTAATACCTCTTCATATTCTCACAATAGAAAATGGAGAAGTTGTCAAACACAGCTTGCCAGCAGGAGTTCTTCCTAAAGCGGATCGCTACCAGCCACACGTTAATGGGGAAGCCCGTGTCCTACCGGCAAGCAATAGTGAGGAAACAACAGATGAAATTGTGAAGCAAATCAGTCTACCAGCAGAAGTAGGTCAATTTGATGTTGTAGTAGTCACTCCACTTCCACAGTCTAGTGGCGACCACTCCATGACTGTTCGTGTGGTCTATGATGACCTCAGCCATGAAGAGCTTGTAGTTCCCCTTCATATTCTCACAATAAAAAATGGAGAAGTTGTCAAACATAGCTTGCCAGAAGGTGTTTTAGAACCGTTGGTTACTGCCAAAGGCAAGGGAGTTACCCATGAATTGCCAGTCGGAATTCTCCCACCTCTTGAAACGTCAAATGGAGGTGGAGTTCGTCATGAATTGCCAGCAGGTGTTTTAGAACCGTTGGTTACTGCCAAAGGCAAGGGAGTTACTCATGAATTGCCGGTCGGAATTCTCCCACCTCTTGAAACAGCAAATGGAGGTGGAGTTCGTCATGAATTGCCAGCAGGCGTTTTAGAACCCTTAGTTACTGCCAAAGGCAAGGGAGTTAGCCATGAATTGCCGGTCGGTATTCTTCCACCTCTTGAAACGGCAAATGGAGGTGGAGTTCGTCATGAATTGCCAGAAGGCGTTTTAGAACCGTTGGTGACTGCAAAAGGCAAGGGGGTTACTCATGAATTGCCAGTCGGTATTCTTCCACCACTTGAAACGGCAAATGGAGGTGGAGTTCGTCATGAATTACCGGAAGGAATTTTAGAACCGTTGGTGACTGCAAAAGGCAAGGGGGTTACTCATTTTATTCCAAGTGGTACCTTGCCTCTAACAGTAACAAGAAGTGAAGTTTATACTCCGGCAATGCCAGCCGTCTCATTGTTACAGCAACGGCAGAAAAATACGGAGACCAAGCCAGCTGTGTTACCGTTGGTAGCTGTATCTAAGAAGCAGGCAGGCCAGTTAAGTGCCACCTTGACAAGTAGCAATTCAAACATGTCAACTTCCAATCGTTTACCTGAAACAGGGGAGAGAAACAATCTAAGTCTTTTAGGATTCTTACTTGCCTCCCTAGGCTTTAGTTTCTGGATTGGTCGCAAAAAAGCTGAATAAAGCGGAATGGATTTTGCTTAAGAATTAGTATCAGAAACGGACAAACATCTGGAATTACAAGAGCCGATGATTTGTTCGTTTTCTTTTTCTTTTTTAAGGGGGACTAGCCTTGCTCAAAAACAATTGACTTGTCCAATCAATAAGTATGCAAAATAGAGTATATATACCCGTTGTGCTAGTTAATCAAGCGTAAGCAAGGGAATATTTTAAGCTAATACCAAATTCAGTATGACTGCTTTTAAGCAAAAGAGAATAGATAAGTGAACTGCACCCCAAAAGTTAGACACAAAATCTAACGATTGGGGTGTTTTTCTTATGAAATTAAGTTATGAAGATAA